>JAHJDQ010000001.1 GCA_018812355.1 Nanobdellota archaeon
AAACAGAAATATCTTGCCTAACATCAAAATTAAGATATTCTTTGAAAAATGATTCAATAGAAAAAATCTCAATCCTGTGGCAGATTTTTCCAGTCTTGATTTTTTCCGAAACTTTAACACCTTTCTCATCAGGTGCTCCAAAGTGAGTAGAAAAACCTCTAAAAGTATAAGGCAATTCTTTACTGAGCATCTCAGAAATTTGCTTCTTCTTTTTAAAATCCTCTTTTGATAAGAACAATAAGACTCTTGGACCCCAATCATGATCCATTGAACGAGCAGTATCAAAATCAATCACATCAGAACCATGACCTAATAATCCTGCGGAATATTTGAGATTTGGATAATGCTTTTTCAAAAGAGGTTTTACTATTTCAGTAAAGAATAGTTCACTCAGCTTTTTCCCTTTGATAAACTTGGTCATAATATATAAAGAAATTTAGTAGATTATAAAACTTTTGCCCCTTTCCACTTTTTAGCCCCTGAAAATTATTTCACTTAACGTTGGAATTATCAGAAGTTTTGCGGAACGAAGTGGAGCAAAATTTGGAGAAATTCCTGCAAGGGATTTCTCTGATAATTCCTGTTAAATACCCCGACGACTGAAAGGAGGAGAGTGCAACGTGGTCGAGCGGAACGAAGTGGAGCGAAGAAGTAAAATTCTTACTTCAATCAATCCTGCGTTAGCAGACATACATTTAGGGGGTTTCTGTCAATCAAGCTCGGAGAGCAATCAAGACATAGTAGCAAGGGACACTCTAGTTTTAACACTTACTTAGAATTGGGGGCTAATAGTGCATATAATCAAGAAAGTCATTAGTTGCTTTCAGTTCTTCATAGATTAAAACAAATTCAATCTTTTTGATAATGTCAGAAAATTCATTTCTTACATTGTTGATTAGTTCTGTTAGTTTCTTATAATTTTCAATCTCCGTCTCAAATTCAATCTCCCAAGATCCCCAAGAATTAGAATAATTAATGATGTTTGGATGTAACTCCAAGAATTTCTTTAATTTTCTCTCTTTTTCTTTTGTTAAATCTTTCAACTGAATCATAACTTTATAATAATCCATTTCAATCTTGTTAACATTAAGAATTAGCCTGAAATGAGTTATTATGTTTCTTTTGAGAAGATCTTTAATTCTGTAATTAACAATTCTGGCAGTAGTTTTGAGTTTGGTCGCAATCTCTGTCGAGGGAGTACGAGAATTTTTAATAAGAATCTTTAAAATTTCAATATCAATTTTATTCAGCTTCTCAAAAGTTGGCTCTTTAAGGAATGTCGGACAGGCTTTTTTGATTCTTTATCTAGAAAATAGCCACGAGAGAAAAAATCAGGATTAATATGAGTTGTTATTTCAATTCTTGCTTCGTGTTTACTAAATTTTGATTGAAAATTGCTTAAGAATTCATAAAATTCATGAACACTTTGAGTTAAGACTAACAACATTAAATCAAAATTACCCTCGCATTTAATAGCCCACCAAACTTTTTTCTCTTCTAAAAGAAAGTTATTGATTTGTTCTTGGACTTCTTTGTTTTTGTTGTGAAATTGTAAATAAACTTTCCAGCTAGTTAAACCAAATTTGGCAGGATCAACAAAGGCGGAAAGCGAAACAATTATTCCGCTCTCAATAAGTTTCTTTACTCTGTATTCCACTACTGTTCTAGAAGCACGAACTTTCTTGGCTATTTGGGAAAAAGGCTGTCTGCTATCTTGATCTAATTCTGTCAATATTTTCCTGCCCAACAAGTCTAATTTCTGCATTTTTGTTAATAATAACATTATCATATATAAATTTTGTTGTTTATTTGTAAATTATTTAGGTTAATTTTATATATTTACTAAGTGCAACTAAAGAGTAAATAATTTGATTATGTTAAAAATGACAGATGAACAAAACGAAACTGAACCATTTCGATTAGTTTATCATAGACGCGAGACTTTTGGTAGGTTTGAGGCTCCATTTAAATTAAGAGAGGAGGTTTTTGATGATTTGTTAAATAACCCAAACCAAATTGTAAGATTTACTGATTATTACTGTCCCGCAGTATTATGGAACAAAAGAGAACCTACAGGAAGGGATTCTTTAGGAGAAGTTTCTTATAGTCGTTTATGTGGAGAACCTACTTGGAAAAGAGATCATGTAGAAGGAAGAGTTAGAATACACTTTGGTCGTGCACAATTTAAGACGGAAGAGGAATATGATACTCTTTGCGAAAAGATGCAGAAAAAATTTCAAGGACGGAAAAATAGAGGTGGGTGGTATCCATGTTATTATTTCAACCAGAAATTTCATGAAAATATACATGGAATTATCAGAGGGGATGATTCCGAATTTGAATATGCTTACTATGATGATTTTCGTGCTGATTTTCAGTATATTAGGGTAGTGCCTAGGGGAGATATTTTAGTTGAACGTCCCCTTAATGGTGGAGAACTGGGAGCAGAATTTTCTGGTGCGATAGGAGTAGCGGAATACTTCAGACCATTAATAACGTCAGAGGGTTGTCATTTTTTGGGAAAGATTTTGAATGCTAAAGTTACAATGACTAAAAGATCACTGAATGATGAATTAGCAGGAACTGGAATAAGTGTAATTGCGACTCTTGGTGACACGGTGAGGGGAACAGGACCAGACACTAAACGACGTTGTCTGAAAATTGAGCCCCTTGAAAAGAAGCTATAAATAAAGGGAGATTGAATTGAAATGATACAAAATCATAGACAAGATGCAACTGGACAATCTAGATTAATTTATTATAAACCAAATGGTTTCGCTACTGAAGGCTATGATCAATTTAGAATCGCTCTTGGAGAAAATGATTTTAGAGATTTATTTGAGAATCCTAGCAAAATTGTAAGATTTTTAGATTTTAATTTAACTACATTATGGGAAAGAGAAGATCCAACAGGAACTTATTCTCTTAATGATGTTGTTAAAGGAAGGACGAGAATAAAATTTGGCAGGAGCTTAAAGACAGAGCAAGAATATGATGCTTTTCTAGAAAAAGTTAGGGAAATGTCTAGTAACCAATATGGTCATATTCTTAAGGATTTTGACAAAAAATTAAGGAAGACCATTAGGGGTGAAGATACAGAATTTGAGCGAGTTTATTATGATGAAGCATATTGTGATCCAAATTTTCGGTTCTCTGCTCCTAATTTAGAAAGAACTCAATATGGAGAAATTTTGGTAGAAGATTGGATAAATGGCGGGCAGTTAGGCAGGCATTATGGTTTCTTTTTTCTTGGTGAATCTGAAAGACATATTGATTCCGAAGGGTGTGATTTAACTCACGAGGGATGCGAATTTTTAGGGAAATATTTAGGTCTCAAATTATCAATAGTTGATGCATCAGTATTAATCAAAGAAGGTTTATTGCCTCCTACTGAGATTGTAGCAAGAGCTTTAGCTCCATTTGGTGACGTTGCACATTATGAAGTTCCTTTGAAAGGACCAAAATTGGTAATGGAACCACTTGGTAAATAAGCATAAATTGGAGATTGAATTTGTTTTACTTTTAGTGCCCCCAATTCTTTTTAGTTAAAGTTATCGCATGCGTAAGCATCTTCAAGAGAGTGTCCCTATCAATTTTTTAAGAAACCCCCGTTCTTGTCTTTAAAGTAAGAATTTTATTGTATTTAACATCGGCTTTATCTACAGTTTTTCTGGAGCGAAGCGGAAGAAAAATTGGGGAGAACGGAGCATGGCTACGCGGGAGGGTGAATATTTGCGATAGCTATCTTCACGTCGGAATTTATCGATTATTACAGCGATTTGCGACATCTCATACCCGACCAGAGTGGACATGTGGAGTGAACTAGATAAAGCCTGTTATATTCTCCGACTTACGAGCGAAGCGGAGTGGGGAGGACTTTAGAGTTTTTCCTTGTCGTGCACAGAGCTCCAGCTAAAAATGAGACGTAGTTTTGACAAGCACAGCGTTAAGGCAAAATTTGGGAGAGGAACTACTGTACCGCAACTAAATAATCCCATTATTTGAAGTCTCTTAGATGGTATAAAGTGCGAAGTGCTGATATTGAACATTGCTCCAGTTTCCCGAGCATTGGTTAGGGTTTCGCATTCCCCATCTTCATTGATTTTTTATTTTTTGATGATGCAACAAGTTCTGCAAATCAAAATCATCAATAAAAACATCCATAAAAGCGAAAATCAAGACAAGGAAAAATTGAATATAACATCGCGATTATGCGCAGTTCCAAATGGGTGGCATCTTGACTTGGCAAGAGCAGGTTAGGGTAGAACATTTATCGTTAGTTAAAGTTCTGGATTGGAATTGGGGTGTAGTGGAAGGAGTTACGAAGTGGCGACTGGAACGGAACCGTATAATCGCTGTTAAGTTCGCCCGACTACGAAGTGGGAGGGACAAGGA
>JAHJDQ010000105.1 GCA_018812355.1 Nanobdellota archaeon
CTACTAAAGTTCCCCAAAAGTCTAGCAAAATAGCTTTAGTCATGTAATGTTACCCCCAGAATGCTAATGGAGCTCGGGTTATATATATTTTACTGAAAATTAGTAAGGTTATCACAATTTACAACCATTAAATATTTATACTCAACTATTTTCCTATTAATGATGGAGATTAAAGAAAAGCTAAGGTTGATCAAAGAAGTCGGAGAAGAGATTATTTCAGAAGAAGAACTTCTTGAGTTATTAAAAAAGAAAAAGTGCCCAGTTGCTTATGATGGTTTTGAGCCGAGTGGAAGAATCCATATTGCGCAAGGGGTGTTAAGAGCAATTAATGTTAACAAACTAACCAAAGCAGGGATCAAATTTAAGTTTTGGGTTGCCGATTGGTTTGCCTACATGAATAACAAAATGGGTGGCGATTTAGATAAAATTAAAGTTGTGGGTAAGTATTTTATTGAAGTATGGAAAGCTTCTGGGATGGATATGAAAAATGTTGAATTTTTATGGGCTTCAGACGTAATGAATGATTCTGATTATTGGTTGAAGGTGATTAATATTGGAAGATTGAATACTGTTACAAGAATTACTCGCTGCAGCCAAATTATGGGTAGAAGTGAAAAAGATACTTTGAGTGCAGCGCAAATATTTTATCCCTGTATGCAATGTGCAGATATATTTCATCTTAAAGCAGATATTACGCAATTAGGAATGGACCAACGTAAAGTAAATATTTTAGCTCGTGAAGTGGCTTCTAAACTTGGCTATAAGAAGCCAGTGGTGATTTCACATCATATGTTGTTAGGTTTAAGTAAACCGACAAATTCCAAAGCGACAGGTGTAGAAAGAGCTATCGAATTAAAAATGTCTAAATCGAATCCTGATTCGGCAATATTTATGACTGATTCAGAAAAAGAAATTACAAGAAAAATTAACAAAGCTTATTGTCCAGAGAAACAAGTTGAAGAGAACCCAATCTTAGAATATTGCAAATACATCATTTTTGAAAAATTTAAGAGTTTAGAAATAAAAAGGCCACAAAAATTTGGTGGCAATGTTAAATATACCTCCTATAAAAAATTAGAAAATGATTATTTGACAGGAAAGCTTCATCCTGCAGATTTAAAGAATATGGTCGCCAATTATCTTAATCAGATTCTGATTCCAATCAGGGAGTATTTTGAAAAAAATAAGAAAGCTAAAAAACTTAAAGAATTAGTGGAAAGTTACCAAGTCACGCGATGATTATTTTCCTTCTAGCACAATCATAGTGTGTTTCTGAAAATACTTTTTAGCGACTCTTTTAACATCATTAAGGGAGACTTGCTTGATTTTTTTGGTATAATTGTGCATTAATTGAGCATCTTTGACCATTTCCCAAGCGAGAAGTTGGTCAGCTAATTTTTGGGTATCTTCTAATTCCAGCAAATAATTACCTTCAATATAATTTTTTGCTTCCAGTAAATCTTTTTCAGTTAACTGCTGTAATTTTTCTAATTCATTTAAAATTAATTTTTTGACAAGTTTAATATTTTTCTTTTTAATCGTCGCATAAACCGCAAAATAGCCAAAAGTTGCTTCGCTAATGTTTTGCGAACCAACATCGTATGCTAGGCCTCGTTTACTTCTTAATTCTGTAAAAATACGGCCGCTTTGGCCCCTTCCTAAGAAACTGTTAATCACTTCTAATGGATAAATGTCGGGACTAGTACGAGGAACGGTTTTAAAGCCTAAAATGGTATAAGTGCTACTGATTTTCTTTTTCTCTTTTTTAATGACATTTTTAGAGGCAGTCGGTTCTTTAACGGATTGTCGTTTAATATTTGGCTTTTTCTCTAAAATAAACTGTTTTTCAATTTCTTTTTTCCATTGAGGAATGTTTCCAACAACAGAAATAACCATATTGTTAGGAATATAATAATGATTGAAATAGTTAACTACTTTTTCTCTGGTTAAATTATCAATTACTTTTTTATCACCATAAGTAGGATTACGGCAAGGGTGATTTTTAAAGAGGTTTTTTTGTAAAAGAATCCATTGATAATAGCTTGGTTCGTCGTTAACAAGATCTATTTCGCGTAAGACAATATTTTTTTCTTTAGCAACATCACTTTCTTTAAACAAAGAATTCTTGAGAATATCAGCCAAGATGTTGACAGCTTTAGAATAATGTTTTTTTAAGACTTTAATATAAAAACAAGTACGTTCATTAGTAGTATAAGCATTAAAATCTCCGCCAATCTTTTCAATTTCGTTAGTAATGGCACGGTTAGTTGGTTTGGATTTTGTGCCTTCAAACAACATATGTTCCAAAAAATGACTCAAACCTCGTTCATGGACATTTTCGTCATTACTGCCTACTTTAATCATCACTTCAACAACAACAGATTGACGTTCTTTCTTCTCATAAATGATCTTAAGACCGTTGCTTAAAGTTGCTTTTTGCATCCCAAAAAGGTTATTTTTTGAGTTTATAATGGTTTTGTTTAATTGTTCGGAAAGGAAGTTTTAATATAATTAAGAGTTTAATCAGTTAGAATGAAGCTAAAAATATTACAGGATTGGTTAAAGCAGGAGAAGATTGAACTGCTTTGTTTAACTCATCTTGATGAGAATCTGAGGTATTTTACTAATTTTAAACCTAGTTTTGGTTTTTTATTGATTGAGCAAAAGAAAGCACAACTGTTTCTCACTGAATTGGATGAATCTCCCAAAATTGATTGTATTTCAGTAAAAAAATTAACCAAGAATTGTCTTAAAAAGCTGGAAAATAAGAAAATTAAGAAAATTGGCTTAAATAAAGGTAAAATTACAGTAAGATTTTATGAAAAGTTGCAGAAGACTTATCCTAAAGCTAAATTTATTGATATTTCCGAAAAATTAGCAGAATTAAGGACAATTAAAGAGAAAAAAGAATTAAATCAAATCAAAAAAGCGTGTCAGATTACTGATTCCGTTTTTAGCGAATTGCTGAAAAATATTCGGAAATTGAAAACTGAGCGAGAAGTAGCGAGGTTCTTAGAATCTAGGATTAAAGAAAAAGGAGCAGAATTAGCTTTCCCTTCAATTGTTGCCTCAGGAAAGAATTCCGCGACCCCACATCATCAAACTTCTCATCAGAAGCTAGGTCAAGGCTTTCTATTGCTTGATTTTGGAGCTTGTTATCAGGGTTATTGTGCCGATATGACCAGAATGTTATATTTAGGCAAGATTAGTCAGCAAGAACAGGAAAAGTATGATTTATTGTTAAAAGTTCAGGAGGAAGCAATTAAACAAATTAAGGCAAAGATGAGGTTTTCCGCTCTGGATAAATTTGCTCGGAAAGCTTTAGGGCAGTATTCGTCTCATTTCATCCATTCATTAGGCCATGGAGTGGGTTTAGAGACACATGAAGCTCCACGAATTTCACCTGAATCTAAAGAAAAAGTACAGAAAAATTGTGTCTTTACAATTGAGCCAGGAATCTATTTTCCAGGTAAGTTTGGGATTAGAATTGAGGATACTGTTCTCTTTGATGAGGGAGTTAAAGTATTAACTGA
>JAHJDQ010000106.1 GCA_018812355.1 Nanobdellota archaeon
AACTACTTTCCGTTGAATCTCTTTAATTTCTTTATTCATCAAGAAATGTGTAAGTTAAAGAATTTTATAAAACTTCTTATTTTACTAAAGTGGATTTAAAGTTACGTATTCAATTGGGAATCAATGGATACCAAGGAAAACCACGGTAGCCACCATTAGTGGGATCACTATCATCAGAGCGAGGAGTGCTTTCAGCAGCTTCTGGTGTTTCAGCGTTAGGATTTGAACGACAGAACCATAATGTGCTATCAGATTGTATCCAGTCAAACCTGCTATTCAATGAGCGATAATACATATTATTATCATTATTTCTAGCAATTAAATGATCAATTTCATTCGAATAGGAAAGGATCTCAAAGATCTCAAGATGATCACCACCACTGAATCCATAAGTCCAAGTCTCTTCTGTAATAGTATGTAAAACATCACTTTCATGATCAATATAAGTGCCAATTATTTCAAGAGAACTAGCAGATGAATCAGGGGTTTCATCACCAGCATCATAACCATTATTATTAGAAGGTTCAACGCACTCATCGCCGTCCCAAACACGATCGCCACGACAGACTTCGTCAGTAGGTTCATCTCCACAAACATAAGTGGAGAAAGCTAAGACAGCGACAGAAGTGACATAAGCCAGATTTTTTCCGACCTGTTTAATTTTAGTTCCCACTTTATTAAAAAAGCCTGATTCTTGAGTAACTATATCAGTTAAAGACATATTGCTACTACAAAATAACAAATTTTATTTAAATGTTTCTTAGAAAAATAAGGGAATTTAGGTTAAAAAAATATTTTTTATAAGCGAGAAAAAGAAGAAATTTCATCCCTATGTTGTTTAATTTCTGTTTCAGAAAGATTAGATACTAACTCATCAAAATTTGAAATAAAATGTTGTGCTTCTATAAGCATAGATTTAACTTTATTTTCCTGATCAACTTTCATGTAATACTGTGCATCAATTCTCTTATCTTTATGCTCGTTAATGGTTTTGGTTTTTTCTATCCCTAAAAGAAAACCTACTGCAAGAATAGAACAAGAATGATTCTCACATTTTGCACCTATCCGTTGCAGGAAAGAATAAAGAGCATAATATTCAGCGTAATAAACCGCAACAGTTGTCCATAACAAATCTTTGTCTTCGAAATCTTTTTTAGCTCGTAGCAGCGAAGATTTGGCTTGTTTAAGATAAGACTTCGAAAGCCTCTCATTAGGTTCAACTATCTTTAATCCACCTTTTACTTTAAAACACCATTTCAATTTTTTATTTTCCATAATAATATCTCCACAATATATCAACATAAAAAGAATGGTTATTTAAAATCACGTGATTTTCTTCAATTTCTTTTATTAAATCTTCTTGCTGTTCAATTGCTTTTAGAAAAGTTTTTTCAAACATATTGATTTCATGCGGCTTAAATGGTAGTAAATAAAAGGGTAGGTTTAATTTTTTATTTGAAATAATCAATAAGTCTAAATCAGAATTTTTATCTGCTGTAAGTTTAGCAAAACTTCCAAACACAATTATTGGAGCAGTTGTTTTAAGAGATTTTAAAAATGTTTTAAATGGAGCATATTTCTGAATAAAAAAATCAGTTTGATAAATTTCAGCTTGTTGTAAATATGATTTTGTTCTGATGTTTTCAAGGTTTAATGAGAAATATTTGTTTTTCCCTTCTGTTTTACTTTTGAGGATTTTTGTTTTCTCTAAGTTAGACAAAGTGTTTTGGCAGGTTTTTAATGGAAGATTGGAAAGTTTACTTATTTCTCTTAAATAAAACCTAACTTTATAGTTTCCTCTAAACAAAGAAATCGCTTCCAAGTCATTGTTTCTTTTTTGATACATATGTATCATATTGTATACAGTCTTATTTAAAACTTTCTGTTTTTACCGGGAATCCCGGTAATTTTTAACTTTTACTTAAATCCTGGTAAAACAATTATTAAGAATACTATTCCGGCCATTACTAACAAACCGCCGGCAGTTCTAAGAAACTTTCTTCTTCCAATTTGATCTTCGAGAGCCATAAAATGTTCTCAAAGTTAATTGTATTTAAAGATTATGGAAGAGTTAAGATAAATCTTCAATAATTTTCTCAACCTGTTTTTTAAGTTTGGGCAATTCATTTTTTACAACAAGCCAAACTCTTTCTAAATTAACTCCAAAGTAAGCATGAATCAAAACATCCCTCATTCCGGCAATTTTCTTCCATTCTATTTCAGAATATTTCCTCTTAAAATTATCTGGAATATTTTTCACAGCTTCACCAATAATTTCTAATCTTCTGATAGTAGCATCTTGGATATCTTCGTTAAGTTTAAATTCACTTTTAGAGATATTTTTGATGGAATTTTCAATGCGAGAGGCAGATTCTAAGATATCATTAAGGTAAAGCCGAACATTTCTTCTCATAAAATCTTAACCTCTTCCTGGAGAATTTCTTTTTTTATCAAAGGTTTAACCATTTTGTACTCCACCAAATCTACTTTTTTTTTAAGTTTTTTTTGTAAATCTAGTTGTAATCCAACAACATCTAATAAGCTTAGATTTTTTTTAATCTCAACTAAAATATCTAGATCACTTTTCTTTTTCTGTTCTCCACGAGCGTAACTGCCAAAGATGCCAGCTCGCACTACACCATACTTTTTTAATAAAGGAACTACTTTCCGCTGAATCTCTTTAATTTCTTTATTCATCAGAAAAAGAAGGTTTATGATTTTAATAAATCTTTCTGAAAAATGTCTTTAAAAACACCACTTTTTTCATTTAGCAGAAGACAACAGTTTACCTTCCCGTACTGCTTCCTGGATAACACCAAACTTCTTTTTCTTTTTAAATTCTTGAGGAGTCAAGCAAATAATATCCATCGCCGCAGGAATCTTTCGTTTCAGGTAATAAACTTTAGCTGAACGTTCTTCCCATTCCACATTAGTAAATTCAGGACTGACCAAGAGAAAATCATAATCGCTGTCTTTTTTTCCTTTTCCTTGGGCTCGAGAACCGAAAAACCAGATTTTACATGAAGGGATATTTTCTTTTACAATTTCAACAAAAGATGAAACTATTTGATCTGTTTTTTGACCCATTGGACAATTTCCTCGGCTTCGTTTAAATGAGCTTCCGCTTTTTTCTGATCATAAAATTTAACGGGGATTACCGGCGCCACCCCAGGATAATGGGAAGGTAAATAAGTTACGGTTAACTTTCCAGAAACTAAAGTGGTCTTTTCAGGAGCCGATACTAAGCGGCAAAGTTCCACTAAATCATGAATCCTAGGAGGAAGTTTATCTTTTAACAAAATGTAGACTGCTTTCAAACTTTTTTCAGCTGCTTGTTGAGAAAACATTACAGAAGCGTAATAGTTTTTGTTAGTGATATTATCTCGAGCGGTTTTCAAGTCAGCTTGAGCTTGCTCCCACCAATTTTTTACTTCTTCTCTCATCTTTGCTTCCTTAGTGGAAGAAGTATATAAAGTTTTTTAGAAATGTTTAAACAAAACTTATGTTAAAAATCCCTAAAAATATGATGAAGTTCCGAAAACTTTAAATATCAATTGATAATTTAAGGTATCAAATGAAAAGAAAAAATATCAAAACTAAGATTAAAGAATACTTTTTTGCCCACCCAACAACGAGAATCAGAGTGCGGCAAATTGAAAGAGCAGTGAATGTTCCTCTGCCTTCTGTACTGCGTTACACTAAAGAATTAAGTGAAGAAGAAATAATAAAAATTAGTAAGATTGCTGGAATAAAATTATTTTCAGCTGATCGAACCGCAAAAAAATTCCTTTTTGAAAAAAAACATTTCAACCTGCAGAGCTTAATCTCAGCAGGATTAATTGATTTCCTCATCGATAAATACAGTAACCCCACAATTATCATTTTTGGTTCTTACGCAAGGGGAGAAGATACTGAAAATAGTGATGTTGATATTTACATTGAAACACTGAAAAAAAGATCATTAAACTTAACCGATTTTGAGAAAAAAATCCAGCGCAAGATAGAATTATTTCAATACAAAGATATTCGCCAAATTAAAAATAAAGAATTGGCCAATAATATTTTAAATGGAACTGTGCTCAATGGTTATCTAGAGGTATTTAAATGAAAGAAAGCAATTGGGAGGAGTGTCTCGAAAGTGGTTCATCATTAAAAATAAGTCCAGATAAAGCTAAGATTAAATCTTTATTGGAAACCGCTCGAGGAAGAACAAAATACTTAGAAGAGAATAATCTCAAAGAAGATAACGCTAGTTATGTTTTTGAAGGCTATTATTCTTCAGTATTAGAGTATCTGCACGCTTTAATTCTCCTTAAAGGATATAAAATTAATAATCATATTTGTGTGGGGTATTATCTTCGTGACATTTTAAATAAAAAAGATTTGTTTCGATTATTTGATGATTGTCGATATAAAAGAAACTCATTAATTTATTATGGAAGGCGAATGGATTTTCCTATAGCTAAAGAAGCAATTCAAAAGTGTAAAAGATTAATTACAGATCTTGATTTGATGATTAAAAAAGATTTCTAACCTCGTTCCACTTTATCTTTCAAATAAGAATAATGGTGATAATAGTGCTGCTGCGATTTAGAAGTCAACTCCTTAAACACTTTCCTAAATTCAGTGTAAACTTGACATAATTCCATAAAAGTAGCTTTTTCCGCACGAGAAATTAAGTCTTCCACTTTATGATGGCGTTTCATTTGTCCTTCGACTAGTTGATGGGCTGCAGTAACGCGCGGATAAAAATGACTTTTCTTTCGTTCGGGAATTTTTAAGTAGAGATGATAGACTTCCATATATTTCTTTTTGAGAAAATCTAATGATTCTTCTTTCAATTCCTCTTCCAGTTCGTACAGTTTTTTTCGCAAAACTGAAGGATGATGAGCAAACTCGTAATAGAGAAACAGAGCAATTAAAATCAAAACAACTATTAATAAAGCGAGAAATATGTTTTGGTAAAGTTGATCATTAACAATAACATAAAGTGCAATCAAAACTGCCACTAAAACAATAATAGCAAGATACCACACTAACAAGCCTCTCTTTTTCATTATTGCTAATTACTTCCCCAAAATATATAAATTTAACCCAGAATTAAGTTGAAATGAAACTAAACGAGTTACCTTTACCGGAATTTTTTAAAGAGTATTACAATAAATTTCCGAACTTAACCCCAATTCAAGAGAAAGCGGTCCAAGCTAATCTTCTCAACAATAATTCACAATTAGTTTGTGCTCCGACTGCTTCTGGAAAAACATTAATCGCAACGATGGCGATCATTAAAGCTCTAGAAAAAGGAAAAGCAGTTTATTTAGTACCGTTAAAAGCTTTAGCTAATGAAAAGTTTAGGGAATATCAAGAATTATTTAATAATACTAATTATAAAGTTGTTCAATCGACAGGAGATGTTGATTCAGAATCTTCCTATTTAGCCAATTATGATTTATTAATTCTAACGACGGAAAAACTAGATTCTTTGTTAAGACATAAAGTTTCTTGGATTAACGAAGTGCAAACAGTAGTTATCGACGAGATTCATTTATTAAATGATCCTTCTCGAGGACCGACGTTAGAGATCATTATTACTTTACTGAAACAATTGATCAAACCGCAATTGATTGGTTTAAGTGCAACTATCGGCAATCCGGAAAAGTTAGCGGAATGGTTAGAAGCTGAGTTAGTTTTCGATGATTGGCGGCCAGTTGAACTTAAGAAAGGGATTCATCTAAATGAGACTGAATTTTACTAGAGTTTTTCTTAAATTCAAAACTCTATAGAGAATTTTGAATAAGTTTTTCAAAATTCACTATTAAAATTCTTTTTTGTTTGATGTTCTTTTTATATTCTTTTAACAAAGGCAACACTGTTTTGTGTTGTAAGAATTTGTAACGAACTAAAAATTCAATGAACTGAGTTAAGTTTTGCGGTTTTTCTGTGTGGTGGCAGCGTTCAAAGTCGAGCATGATTGGTTTTTTAGCAACGAGAATATGTTTTAGTGGACGGTGCATTTCTTCTTTGTTCACTTTTAATTTGTCGAGGAGAAAACATTGCTCAAGAACGTTAACTAACATCTTCTTGATTTTTTCTTTATTTTCTTTTTCCAAATAATCAAGAATAAATGTCCCTTCCACAAATTCATAAACAAAATAATTCTCACCGTAAAATAATAATTTAGGACCGATCTGTTTTTTATTAAGAATCTTTAACCATTTAATTTCATTCTTAATTCTCTCGACAGCTTGTGATTCTTTGCGTTTGGTTTTAATGGCTACTTTAATATTATTAGTAGTTAGCAGTTTTTTATCAACGATATTTTTGTTCCATTTTCCCACAAAAATGTTTCCCCGTTTTCCATGAGTTAAATAGTTTATTTCCGTAATGCCTTTTTGCTCTAATTCTTTTCGTAAATTACTTTTTTCAATCAGATAAACAAATAAATCTTCAAAATGGATGTGTTGTTTGGCTAGTTGTTTGAAATTTAATAAATTGTTTTCAATAATTTTGTCAATCTTTTTTTGGTTAGTTAAAGAAGAAAATAAAAATAATATTTTTCCTGCTGGTGTTAAGAATTCAGAAACTTGATTAAAGAACTTTTCAGAGAGTTCATAACCATGCTTACCGCCGTAAAGAGCAGGATCTTCAATGCCTTTGTCTTGTGGTAGATAAGGTGGATTGAAGATGATCGTATCAAATTTATGGTTGAGGTTAGAAAACAAGTCGCTTAGTTTTGGTTTGATCTTTTTTTGTAGTTTGATTTTAATTTTTAGTTCCGAGATTGCTTGCTCATTAATATCTACAGCAACAACTTCCTTTACTTTAAGATTTTTAGCAGCAGTTAAAGCTTGGATTCCTGAGCCAGTACCTAAATCAAGCACTCGACCAAGAGCATATTTCTGGACGTATTTCTGCAACAAGTAAGAGTCTTCTCGCGGTTCGTAGATATCCATATATTCATTAAAGATACTAAAATTTATAAAGAGTTTGTTGTTTTTCTGAAGTGATGGGCCTGTGGTCTAGTGGCTATACGGTAAATCACTGATTTGCGTTCCGCAAATGACAGTGCCCTTACACGGCATTGATCGCCGGTTCGAGAGAGATGTATTATTACATTCCGAAAGTCCGGCCGGGCCCATTCATTTTTTAAAATATTCTATTAGAACTTGATCAATTATTTTTAGTTTTTCTTCTGGTAATCCTATTAATGATTGAGATACTTTTTGGATAAAACCTGCATAAAGAGAATCTGTTTTAAAATCTTCCGAGCATTGATTTTTTCTTTCCCGAGCCAACATCCCCCAATAAGCGACATCACAAACATTACTACCTAAAACACCTTCAGTAACCTTATCTAAATAATTTACCAAATCACTAGTTAAACAAAAATTGTGAAACTCCTCTCCTAAGCCGGAAGTGAGTACTTTCTTCTCTAGATATGCCTCGTCTGCTGCACGGAGACAAGATTCATACTCTGGACTTCCAGAAAGTTCTTGCCGTCTTGTTAACCTTGATAAAAAACTTCTCCTTTCAGGTTGATCTCCCATCATTAAACATCTATTTACAGCCATTTGTTCTTGACAATGAGCATGATAAAACCGCCTAAACCGTCCTAGACTCTCTTCTTGTTGTTCAACAATTAGATTAATTCCTGCTGTCATTTTAATATTTCATCTTGTGGGGAGGTGAGTTATTTATAAAATTTACTATCTTTTGTTATGGCTTAGTTTAACGTTCTCAAACCACATCCTTTTTAAACAATAAAAAATTCCTCTAATTATGCAAGAAAAAATCTTTGATATGCTGCTGGAACAGGAAGAGATTGGTTGGAAGACATTAATTTACGATTTAGTAAAGACTGAACAGATGGATCCTTGGGATTTGAACATTACCTTGCTAACGCAGCGCTATATTCAAGTGATTAAAGAAATGAAAGAACATGATTTAAGGATTTCTGGTAAGATCTTACTGGCAGCAGCAATTCTGCTGAAAATGAAATCGGCGCATTTAATTGATCATGACATTTCTCGTTTGGATAGTTTACTTAACCAGAATGATGAGGAAGAGTTTGATGAAGATCTGTTTGAAGAACTCGCTTCAGGAGAGAGAAAGTTAAGAGAGAAGTATAAACTAATTCCGCGAAATCCGCAACCACGGACAAGAAAAGTATCGATGCAGGATTTAATTGATGCTTTACAGAAAGCAATGGCTTCTAAAAAAAGAATCCTCGCTCGGCAGAGACCGGTTAAATTTGTCCATCCGAAAAAAGGCTTAGACATTTTGGAAGTGATCAGAGAAGTCTATCACAAAATTGTTTATTATGATAAGAAGGATAAGAAAACATTAACTTTTTCTAAGTTGCTTCCCCCAAAAGCAGGTAAACGGGAGAAGGTGCATACGTTTATTCCTTTATTGCATTTAGACAATCAAAGACAGATTGAGACTACTCAGAAAAATCATTTTGATGAGATTTATATTAAGTTGTTAGGAAAAAGAGCAAAATAAACTTTCCACCAATACCTAACAAAAAGCAACGACTCGCGAGAAAAGCCAACGAGCTTTTCTGTGTACCAAAAACCAAAATGGTTTTTGAGTATTTTGGGAGGTCCCGAAAAGAACAAAATCTTTTCGATACCTTTTTAAATAACCTTTCATAAATATTATAATAGGTAGATAGATGTTCTGATAG
>JAHJDQ010000107.1 GCA_018812355.1 Nanobdellota archaeon
CTACTTTTTAATTCTATATTATGAAATGTTCAAGAAATTGATTTTAGAAGAGAATGTAAAAGCCATAGTGGTAACTGGTAAAGTAAGTCTCTTTGAAAAAGGAGTGATGGCGGCAGCTAAACAATCAAAGATTCCAGTAATTAAGATAGATCATGGAATTAGATACCACAAGAAAGCCCATTCGCCTTTGATTGGAGAAACCTATGAGGCAGTGATGAGTGAAACAACCAGGAGGAATAGATTGGAGTCAGGAAATGAGACCGAACTGGGAATTAAAAAAGAAAATATAATCATAACTGGTCCTGTAGTATACGATAAGATTCACAATTATATGGGATCTAAAAAGAAGAATGAAAGGAATGTCCTGGTGGCGACAGCACCATTCATTGAAACCGGGAAGCTAAGCCGCAAAGCTTATTTTAAGAGAATATCTAGGTTGTTGAAAGAAATTAAAAAAATACCCGGCACTAAAGTGAATTTTAAACTGCATCCCCGAGAGGAACATTATAAAAAATATAAAGAACTTATTAAAAAAAACAAGTATACCCATGTTAAAGTATTCAAATCAAATATTTCTCGTGAAGATTTTTATTCTTTGATCAGATGGTGTGATGTGTTTATCCATTTCGGTTCGAATTCCTCCCTGGAGGCGATGATTATTGATAGGCCTATTGTCACTATTGACATTTTAGATAAAGATTACCCAATTGAGTATTGGCTTCGGTTTGATAAAGAGACTATCTACCTTGATTATAAAGGTGATATAAAAAAGGCAGTAGAACGAGCGTTAAAAAACGATCAAGAGTTTAGTGTCAAAAGGAAGAAGAATGTGGAAAATTACTGTGGGAGAGTTGATGGTAAGGCCTCAGAAAGAGTGGTTTCTTTGATTGAAAGGGTGGCTAGATAGCTGAAAATCTTTCTTCATATTCTCTGGTGATTTTTTCCATTAAAGCGATACCTTCTAGAGAGGCTAATTCTCTAATCTTTGCTGCTCTTTTTTCCCGGAGATGCTCTCGGGAGTAATCTGGAAGTTTTTTCTTTTTAAGCATGGTTTTGGTACTGCGAGTGGTTTTTCGACCGATAAAAGCTTCAACTTGTTTGAGATATTTCCAAGGATCAAGCATGAATTTTTCATAAGGAATAAACAAGATCTGCTTTTGTTGTTCGGGAGTTAAATTATCGTAGCCTTTGTTAACCTGCTCCATTCTGTGGGCGGTGGCTTTGATGACCTTATCAACTTGATTAGAAGCTAGATACTCTTCCTCCCAGCCGGCACAGAACCAAGGAAGGAGATGACCCTGGTAGTGGATAGTGAAAGAAAAACATTTTGGATCTTCTTCCTCTCGTTGACCATAGCCACGAACATAATTAGTATGGATTAAATCGATGGGATGACGAATCATCTCAATGATATACAATCCCTGACCGAAAGCCTCAAAATAAATATCAACCATACCTAAAATATCATGAGTCATGGCCTGAAAAAGGGAGTTTTCTTTTTTCATTCTGGCTAAGGCAACATCACTTTCTGGCTGGAAGAGTCTCTTGAAATAGCGCCAACTTTGAGGATTTCTAAGAACGCCAGTGTCATCAGTAACCCGGAAGTTAATTTTTCTAGAAATCATAGATTGATAATGCATTTCTTGAATTTCGTGACGTAAAATGGAAACGGCGGCGTCTTTTTCCATTTTATTGAAATGATAAAGGATGGGAATCCTGTCGAGAATTGCCTCAATACGCCCTATTTCTAGACCCTCAAAACTAGCGAGAATCATCTGCATCATAGCTTTGCCGGCCCGAGTTAAACCATCCATAAGAACTATTTCCTTGACAAAAAATCTTGGTCGGTAAAGATTAAGTGTAGGAGTCATTTTGTAGCATTATAATTTTGTAATTCTATAAATTCAAATTTTTGAATGTCTATTATCAATTTTTAGTCAAAGGTGTTATTTAAATATTTTGGTTTTGTAGTTCATAAAGGGATGTATGATTTATTTTATAATACAAGAATTTGTGTTGAATAAAATTTATAAAAAGGAAATTGATTATTCTTGTGAGGGCTTAAAAATGATACTTTTACCAGATATGGAAAAAACTTTTGAGTATGAAAATAATTTTTATCTATCCTGCGATATAACCAGGATTGGTAAGATACTTGCTCATTACGAATTGTTTAAAATGGTTCAGGATATACCTGGAGCAATTGTTGAATGTGGACTTTTTAAGGGTGTGTCCTTTGTAAAGTTCGCTATGTTCAGGAGTTTATTTGGTAATGTTCACTCTAAGAATTTGATTGGTTTTGATATCTTTGGCCCTTTTCCTGAGACTAATTTTGAGGAAGATAAAGAACTGAGGAAAAAATTTATTGATGATGCTGGATTGGAGAGTATTAGAAAGGAACAACTTATGGAAGTATTAAAAAGGAAAGGTGTTGAAAAAAATATTGAACTTGTGGAGGGGGATATTTGTAAAACAGTCCCCGAATATGTTAAAGAACACCCAGAACTTAGAATTTCTTTATTAAATCTAGATACAGATATTTATGAGCCAACAGTTACTATATTAGAGCATCTATGGCCACGGATTGTTAAAGGAGGTATTTTGATATTAGATGATTACGGAGTATTTCCAGGAGAGACTAAAGCTGTTGATGAATATTTTAAGGACATAAAAGTAAAAATACATAAACTTCCTTTTTGTATGACTCCTTGCTACATTGTGAAAGAGTGAAGTAAAAAGTTTAAGTTTATTTTTGGTAGTAAGGTTATAATCCATAAGATTAATAAGCAATTAGTTTTAAAGTAAGATAAACAATAAACCGATGGTAAAAAGAGAAAATGGAAAAGATTGATGAAATTCTAGTAAGTGAAAAACTACCTATTAAAGAAGTTATGAAAACAATAGATAATATTGGTTTAGGGATAGCGATAATTGTAGATGAATCAAGTAGGTTAAAAGGTACGGTAACCGATGGAGATATCAGAAGAGCAATAATGAGGGGAGTTGATGTTAATTCTAAAATTTCTTTGGTGATGAATAAAAACCCTTTTAAGATAAAGGGAGAAATAAATCAAGAAAAAATCTTAGAAGAGCTTAAAAAAAATTCTCGTAATTTCCCAGATTATTATATGTTAAAAATTCCAGTGTTAGATGAAGAAGATAGAGTAGTAGATATTTTTATTGAGTCTGGAAGGGAAGGTGGTTTTAAATTTTCACGAAAAGAAGAGAAGATTCCTAAACCAGTAGAGAAAATTTTGGTTGTTGGAGGAGCGGGTTATTTAGGTTCCATTTTATGCCGTAAATTGGTGTCAAGAGGTTATAAAGTAAAAGTTCTCGATCTATTGATGTTTGGGGAAGAACCAATATTAAGCGTAAAGAATAATCCAAATTTTGAATTTATCCATGGAGATATGAGGGATATTACCACTCTCACAAAAACTTTAAAGGGAGTTGATGCGGTCATTCTTTTAGCAGCAATTGTTGGAGATCCGGCCAGCCAAAATCAACCAACCAGTACAATTGAAACAAACTATTTCGCAACGATGACTTTAGCTCAAGCTTGTAAATACCACCAGATAAATAGATTTATTTTTGCTTCAACTTGTAGTGTTTATGGACTTAGTGATCAGATTTTAGATGAAAATGCGGAATTGAATCCGGTTTCATTATACGCTCGGTCTAAAATTGAATCTGAAAAAGGTATTCTAAGCCTTGTCGACGAGAATTTTTCCCCGACTATCTTAAGAATGGGAACTTTATATGGTCTGTCTCCCAGAATGAGATTTGATCTGGTAGTTAATATATTTGCCATGAAAGCCTTATTGGAAAAGAAAATTACTGTCTTTGGTGGAGATCAATGGAGACCTCTTCTTAATGTTGAAGACGCTGCGGAGGCTTTTATTAAGTGTATAAAAGCCCCCATTAAAGACATTCGCGGCCAAGTTTTCAACGTCGGCTCTAATGAGCAAAATTATCAAATCAAAGCTTTAGGCCAGATCGTTAAAGCAACTCTCCCAGAAACAGAAGTGATAATTACTAACCGCGACATGATTGATGGAAAAGAAGATGCTCGTGATTATAATGTCAGTTTTGACAAGATTAGAACAGTTTTGGGTTTTACTCCGCAGAAGACTGTTCAGGAATCAATTATAGAGATTAGTCAAGCGATTCAAACAAAAAAAATAGCTAACGTCAAAGATGCCCAATATTATAACAACCGCTAGAATGAAGATTATCAATAAATATTAAAAATGGATCAAACAATTGAATTAATTAAAGGTGGAAATGCTTTTGATGACCGGGGCAGTCTTACTTTTTTTAATGACTTTGATTTTAATGGAATTAAACGATTTTACCAAGTTGAAAATATATCAAAAAATGTAATTAGGGCTTTTCATGGTCATCTTCATGAAAGAAAATTTGTTTATGTGGTGAAAGGCTGTGCGAAAGTTATTGGGGTTAAAATAGGGGATGGAAAATTAATAGGGCAACCTTTTGAGTTTGTACTAAACAGCAGAAAACCCAGTATCTTAAGGATACCAAAAGGATTTGCCAACGGTTTTAAGGCTCTTGAAGAAGGTACTACGGTTATATTCTTTTCGACTAGTTCATTAGATGAATCAAAGAATGATGATATTAGATTT
This sequence comes from Nanobdellota archaeon, assembly GCA_018812355.1. Lineage (GTDB taxonomy): Archaea > Nanobdellota > Nanobdellia > Woesearchaeales > GW2011-AR9 > JAHJDQ01. Next base: position 4,644 of record JAHJDQ010000107.1, read on the forward strand.
GAATGGAATCATTTTGGATCAGAGATATGGGAGACAAAAAATAGGTGAGGAGAATTGAAATGATCTATAAAAAAGAAAATCAAATTGATTCTCAAAGAAAAAGGGTTTTGATAACTGGAGTGAGTGGCCTGCTTGGATCCAATATTGTAGAACAATTTGTAAAAAAAAGAAATTATGAGCTATATGGTACTTATCTTCATAATAAAGTGAAATTTAAAGGATGTGAGGTATACAAAGTTGATCTGGCAAATACAAATCAAGTAAATAATTTACTTCAGGAAACATATCCGGACATCATTATCCATTGTGCGGCATTAACAAATGTTGATTTATGCGAAAAAGATAAAAAGCAATGTTATCAAAATAATGTTGTTGCAACAAAAAATCTCGTGGAAGGGTCTGAAAAAAATAGATCTAAGATTATTTACATTTCTACTGACGCTGTTTATGGTGATAAGGAAGAAGATTCGAAGGAAACAGATGATATTAACCCAGTAAATTATTATGTGGAATCAAAAGTAGAAGCAGAAAAAATTGTTAGAAAAAAAGAAAATTCTTGCATCTTAAGAACAAATATTTATGGTTCAATAAACCCAAATATATATTGTTCTGAAACACAACGCGTAAAGTACAGTCTCGCTGAATGGTTTATTAAAAAATTACATAATCAAGAACAAATCACTGGTTTTACCGATATAATATTTAATCCTATCAGCGTAATAAATTTGGCGGCGGTGATTAATGAAGTCATTAAAAGAGATATTTCTAGTGTATTCAATGTAGGAGGGCCAGAGAAGATTGATAAATATAATTTTGGAATTAAAATTGCAAAGATATTTGATTTTGACAAATCACTAATAAAACAAGGGATATCTAATCAGATTAACTTCTTCGCTCCCCGACCCAAAAACACGACCATGGATATTAGCAAAGCCCAAAAAACATTTGATACAAAATTATTATCAGTGGGAGAGGGTTTAGAAGAAATGAAACTAAATATGGTGAGCCCGGAAATTAAAGATGGGTGTGCGCATGAAGTAAAGGTTGGTGAACGCATTGTTGGGGAAGGTCACCCCTGTTATATTGTCGCCGAGATTGGATCAAATTTTGATGGAAGTATTGAGCGAGCGAAGAAACTTATCGACTTGGCAAAAGAAAGTGGTGCAGAGGCAGTAAAATTTCAAAGTTTTAAAAGCGAAAAGATTATTTGTGGGAAAGCATTTGAGGATAAGGGTGGTTTTCAAGCGTTATGGGATAAATCAGTGGAGCAAGTTTATAAGGAAAACGAGTTCCCGAGGGAATGGCACAAAATACTTTTTGATTATGCGGCGTCGAAGGGTCTTCATTTTTTTTCAGCTCCTTATGATTTTGAAGCTGTTGAACTTTTAGATCAGATTGGGGTTCCTGCCTTTAAGATTGGTTCGGGGGACATTACTTGGCTAGAAATGCTTGAGAAAATAGCAAAGAAAAATAAACCCATTATTCTTGCTACTGGGGCAAGTACGTTGGCGGAGATTGATGAAGCAGTGCAAACCATAAAAAATGCTGGAAATAATCAAATAATTTTATTGCAGTGCGTGACAAATTATCCTTCTAAGTTTGAGTCTGCTAATTTACGTGTTCTTGAGTCGCTTAAGAAAACATACGGTTGTCCGATTGGTTACTCTGACCACACTCCAGGACATACAGTTCCTCTGGGTACAGTAGCATTGGGTGGGTGTGTTATTGAAAAACATTTCACTGATGACAAGAGAAGACCTGGTCCCGACCATCATTACTCAATGGACGTTAAAGATTTTAAAGAAATGTGCGAGCAAATAAGGAAACTTGAGAAGAGTATGGGAAGCCCGCTTAAAAGAATTTATAAAGAAGAAAATGAGACTGTTGTTTTACAACGTCGATGTCTTAGAGCGAAACAAGATTTGTCAAAAGGTGAAATTATTACAAGAGAAAATATAAATGTCCTAAGACCGGCGCCAGATGATGCAATGTATCCAAAGTATATCAAAAAAGTTGTTGGTAAAATTTTAAAAGAAGACATAAATAAAGGAGATTACTTAAAATGGACGAATTTCTAAAAATTGTTATTATTCAGGCGAGGACAGGAGCTTCGAGATTTCCAAATAAAATATTACATGAAATTAATGGAAAACCTATGCTACTCCATGTTGTTGAACGATGCAGATTAGCTAAACAAGTCGATCAAGTAATAGTGGCGACTACGACAAATCAAAATGATGATAAGGTAGTTACGTTTTGTAAAGAGAACCAAATCAAATGTTTTCGTGGTGATGAAGACGATGTTCTTGAAAGATATTATTCTTGTGCTCTTTTCTATAAAGCTGATATCATCATTAGAATATGTGCTGACTGCCCTTTTATTGAACCTTCAATAATTGATAAACTTGTTCAAGAACATCTAAAAAGAAAGGTAGATTATAGTTCAACAGCAAGATTAAAGCATACTTTCCCACGTGGTACAGAAGTTGAAGTGTTTGGTATGGAGCAGTTAAAAATTGCGAAGAATAAAGCCCAGACAAAAGAAGAAAAAGAACACGTCACCTATTATTTTTATACTCATCCAGAACAATTTTCTATTTTTATTCTAGAAGCTGAAGAAAAATTCAAAAGACCCCATCTCAGATTAACTGTTGACACTATCGAAGACTATAATTTTGTGAAGGGTGTTTATAAAAAAATGAACAGACAGGATTATGCCCCGCTCGTGGATGTTATTACAACTCTTGATCGTTATCCTGAATTACTGGAAGTAAATAAAAATATTGAGCAGAAAAAAGTCTTGTTTAAAGGCGAGGAAAGAGATTTTTAATTGGTGATAAAAATGAAAAGTTGGTCACGAACAATACCTTTTACAAAAAATGATAATCGTACCGAAGTTTGGACAAATAATATTACAAATAAAAAACATACAGTTAAGGTAACGTTAGGAAAACCTATGGACATTTTATCTCTAAAAAGCGACATTATTGAAAATTTTAGAGTAAGTGTGCGTAAGGTTAAGGAACCGGCGATTGCTTTGTTTAGCAACGAAAAAAATTTGGAACCAATAGATTTTTGTGTAGTTTGCGGAGGCAGCAAGTCAATACCATGTTTTTCAGTTTATGGAGCAACTTATGTTCAGTGTACTGAATGTTCACATTGCTATCTTACTAAGCATTTAACAGAAGAAGCATTAAATGAGTTTTATGTGGAGAATACTAATTATTCAAGCACCTATACAAACAAAGAAGCCGCACAACTACGCTTGAAGCAGGTTGCAAAGCCCAAGGCAAAATGGGTAATTGAACAGTATGAAAAAGTTTATGGAAGAAAACCTGTTTCCATACTTGATGTGGGCGCCGGGGGTGGACATTTTGTGAAAGCTTGTCGAGATTTAGGAATTAAAGCTGATGGTTTAGAGCTAAGTGAGAGTAGTAGAAAATTTTGTAAAGAAGTTTTTAACGTTGAATTAATCAAAGCTGATTTCTTGAGGGAAAATAATAAGTTTGGTGTTGACTATGAGATTATTACTTTTTGGGGTTTGATAGAACACGTTAAAGAACCTTTAAAGATGTTAAAAACAGCTTCAAAAATGCTTGATAACAATAAAGGATTGGTTGTTGCTGCCGTGCCTCGGTGGGACTGTTTTGGTACGACTGTTCAAGAAGCGTTTAAGGATACAATCATACGCCATCTTTCTCCGTTAACACATATTCATTGTTTTACTGATTTATCATTGGCAACAGCTTTTGAAGAATCTGAGTTTGAAATAGTAGCTGCCTGGTACTTGGGTATGGATGCATACGAATTAATAATCCAACTATCTAATCACTTAAATGACAGAAAGGTTATTGAAGAATTAGGTGGTTATATCCCAAAATTTCAAAAACAATTTGATCTTTCAAGACTCTCTGATGAAATGGTATTTGTAGGTAAATCTGTTTCAAAGAATGAATGATTATTATTTATGCGGTGATGTTGATTTTGAAAAAGTTAAGCTACTCATATTTCTCCTGTTCCGGGAGGAACTGGTCCAATGACTGTCGCCATGCTCATGGAAAATACGTTTGAAGTATATAATCTACAAAATGGATAAAATTAAATGTGGACTTAAATTATGGTCTAGTAATGAAGAGTTATTTGATCAGGCAAAAGAATTATTTAAGAAGAAAGAGATTGATTTTATTGAAGTTTATGTTGTGCCAGGGAGCACTAATCGGGTTATAGCTAAACTGAAAGGATCGAACATTCCAATGGTGATTCATGCTACTCATTCTAGTCATAATTTTAATCCAGGGAGCAAAGATAAGTTTGAATATAATTTGAAATTATTTGTAGAGATTAAGAAAGTAGCTTCAGAATTAAATTTTCCTAAAATAATTATTCATCCGGAGCAGGGAGATATCCAGCAATCACTGGCTTGTTTTGATAAACTTGATTACCCAAATATTTTAGTTGAAAACATGCCAAAAAAAGGATTGCAGGGAGAAGAACTCATTGGTTACACCCCCCAGGAGATCAAACTGTTTTTGGATAAAGGGTATGGCTTTTGTTTTGATATAGGACACGCAATTAAAGCTGCTTATAGTTTAAAAAAAGATCTAAAGCAATTTATTAAAGAATTCTTTAAATTAAAACCTTAAATGTTTCATATAAGTGGGGGGCATAATGATAAAGAAAAGGACGAACATCTTAATTTATGGGAAGGTAACATTGATCTTAAATTTATTAAAGAATGTATTCAAAACAGTGAAAATAAATTAGTAACCTTTGAGACTCCTAAAGAAAATATTTCTTCTTTGAATGGAGATATTAAAAATATTAACTATTTTAAAGAAATTTGTTAATCTGATTGTTCTTTCTGATTCATTTTCTTCTTCTTTTTCTTCATTTGCTCAATCTGATACTTTAAATATTCTTTAACCTGCCGAGCTTCATACATGTAATTAATCACTTCATCTATTTCCTGTTCAATCTCGGCAATAAAACCAAGATTATGCTCAATCTCATCATTCACATTAACATCCTCAATAAACTGGCTCACCTCTCGCGGAGAACCTTTCTCTAACTTTGATAAAGGCAAATCCATATCATCAATTTTGCGAAATGGAAAGAAATGTCTTGTTGTTCTGGGAGAATAAATATTTCCTGTCAAACCCCTCTCGACAACTTCCGATTTAGAAATGTTTGTCTTTCCCATAATTAAATGACGATGCATTAAATGAGTTCCTACACGAATATTTTCATTATTATAATCAACAAAATGAACTGGAACAGTCTTATATCCATGCATTAAGAAAAAGACATAACGATGACTGCCGTCTAAAACAATCCCTGTATTTCGATCAACTAAAAGCGGTGCTTTAATCACCCCATCTTTCAGAATCAATTCATTTAAATTATGCAGATGACTCGGAAAAACTTTCTCCAAC
>JAHJDQ010000108.1 GCA_018812355.1 Nanobdellota archaeon
AACTCCTTAACTACTATGACTAATAACTGAACTTGCCACGAAAAAACTTGTCGCTATGCTCCACCGGGACGTAAAGTCCCGGAAGCTTAACATCGTTAAGTCTAATTACTGCGTTTTTATTTTGATTAACTTTATTAAGTAGAACTTTCTGATATATTTAGTATGGCACAAAAAACCTACTATGTCGATGCTTGTATTTGGCTCAATCTTTTCAAGAAAGAAGGAGATGCAAATAAAGGAGTGCCGTATTGGAAAATCACTCAAGATTTTTTAGAAAAAATAATGTTCTCAGAAGATGAAATTGTATATTCAGGTTTTGTACTAAAAGAAATAAAATTTAAAATAAGTGAAAAAGATTTTATTGAAAAAAAAGAATTTTTAGAAAGTGAACCGAAATTCAGCTTTGTTAAAGCTACACCTGAAGATTATGATCTTGCAAGAAAATTAGAATCAGAGTTTGAATATGAAATTAGTTTCCTTGACTGTATGCATATTGCAATTTCTCAAAGATTAGATTACATACTAATCACTAGAGATAAACTACTTATCCAATATGCAAAGAAACACGTAGAAGTATATAAACCAGAAGAAGTTTAATCTACTAATTTATTAATCTCTTCAATATCCTTAAAACTCTTAATTTCCTTAGACAATTTCTTTCGAATTTCTCTAATTTCCTTGACAGAATCGCCGGTGTTTGGAATTGTACCAATTTGTTTCTCTAAAATCAATTTTCTTAAAGCATCTCTGATTACATCAGACTTATTTGTATACAAACCTTTATCTACTAAATTATCAACTTCTTCCATCAATCTTTCAGGTAATCTTACCTGAGCAACTTCCATAGTCATTGTAATACGTCTGTATTACAAACTACTATAAAAATCTTTCGCTATAAAACGGTTTTTTGTGCCTTTAAAGTAAAAGTTCTACAATATAAACTGAACCAAACCTGGTGCATAAAAACGCAGTAACTCAGCGCTTTGCATGCAAAGCTCGGGGTGGGATAAACCCACCCAGACATAACATCGTTAAGTTGAATTTAAAAAAATAAAAATAGAAAAAACTAGTTTTTTATGATTACCTGAGCGGATGCTGCGTCAAGTGGTGGTTGATTATCTCCAAATCCCTTACCTGCAACAGCAGCTATTGTATACAAACCATTGTTGTATTCTGTGGTATCATACATTATATTCCAGCCATCGCTTCCATCTGAATCAATAGGTGTATTCTGCCCTACTCCTTGTTCCATATCAATTTTTCCACTTTGAATTATAAAAATGACAGCTTCTGTATCTTCTGGGACATTTAGATATTCAACATTAATTATTCCTTTGACATTCTTTTCAATTGTTGGATATATTCTTAGCTGACTATCTGTAACTCTTCCTTTAGCTGTTACTTCAGTCTTGCATTGCACTTCTTCTTCAAAACTCTGACACTCAAAGTTTGTTTGTTCAGAACATTGATATGCTGTTCTTGTCTTTACAGCGTCATCATTGCATGCACTCCATATACCTGACACTTGACATTCAGGACATTTAGGTCCGCAACCTAATAGCAGAAATGATAATAAAATGATCAAACAAACTAATTTTAACTTCATTAAGAATTTGAAGGTTTATTTATATAAAAAACTTTCTAATAGGCTCCGTAGAATTGCTATCCTACTCCAGAGACCACAACTGTATACTGCGTATACAAACGTGGTATCTTCCGCCTGGCCATGCCATCAATAACTACGTTATTGCTGTCATTGATGGCACAGACGGTAGCAATTCTACAGAGCCTTTCTAATAATTAAAAAAAAAGATGGAGACTACCCCCATTTATTCATAACAGCCAATACTAGGATTGGCAGAACGAGTATTGCCTTCTATATCAGATAATACATCTACATTAATCCCGGCATCAATTGCCGGAGCGGAAGAAACTAAATGATAATCATCAGCACCGACAAATAATTCATCGGAGGTTGCTATTAGTGAATGTAAATCACGTCCAAGAGCTTCCCAAGTTAGGCTTTCATCCGGAGTTAGGCCATAAGGCTGCCAAGTCTGCCATTCATCTAAAGTTAACTGCTGGTGATAGATATAAGGAAAACCGCCAAAGACATTATAGTCTGTATCAGTATTAAGGCCATCAGTTGTTCTCATTAACTGGAGAACACCACGATCAGGATTTCTGTTATAAATGATATTGTTTCTAATTGTTACAGGTCCATCACTTTGATCAACTTGTAAAGCCCATCTGGTGGTATCACTAGCCATATCAATCGTATTATGATAAAATTGAACATTTTTTCCGCCTGCGGCACCGTTAATTCTATACAAAGTGATCCCGCCAGCGTGATTATTATACAATAAATTATTTCTGATTACCGAATCTTGAATTCCATCCATGTTGATTGCTGCTCCTGCTCCGTTCAAACCGTTATTATAGATGATATTATTTTCAATTAACGCTCCTGAAATAATTCCGTCACCTTCAACACCCGCATGTCCTCCAGACGATAAATCGCCGTTAACATGAAGACCATTTTGAGTGTTATCATGAATAAGATTTCCTCTGATAGTAGGATTATCAGCACTATTGGAAAAATAAATTCCGTGTTGTACAACACTTCCATAAGCTTCATTATTCTCGATCAAAATATTATTGGCATGGTTAGTGAAGATACCCCAGCGGCCATTATTTCCAAAAACACCATTTTTAACAATTACATTATGACTACCATCTACTCTAATTCCTGCTCTAGGAGCATTAAAACTAGTTAAACCATCAATAATGATATAATCACTAAAAGTAATAAAAATATTATCTCTATCAGGTGATCCACGATCAGTAGTAGGAGTTATCACCGCACCGCTTCCTTCAGCTTTAATTGTGATTGGTTGTCCAGGAAGGCCGTCAAGATTATCTACTGTAAAGCCGAGATATTCTCCATCTGCGACTAAGATAGTTTCTCCAGGAGAAACTAAAGTCAGTGCTTTTCTTATTTCACGGCAGGCAGTTGAGGGAGTAGCACAGTCATTATCATCACTACCACTAGGAGAAACATAGTAATTATCTCCTTCTGAAACAGTACAATCAGCGGAACATGTTTCACCATCTTCACAAAGACCATCGCCACAAACAGGTGCAGCAGGGCAATCAATTAAACAACTAGCAGAATCTTCTCCTGCGTCACAAGTATCATCACCACAGAAAGAAGCAATAGGACAATCAATTAAACAACTAGCAGAGTCTTCCCCTGCGTCACAAGTATCATCACCACAAATAGGTGTTATGGTGTAATTATTTGAATCTTCAACAAAAATGGTTCTGTGAGAGGTTGCTTGATAACTTTCAAAGCTTACTTGGACATAAAAGTCGTAAGCACTGGTAGATATATTTGTTGGAATAAAAATTTTTGTTACTTCAGTTTTTTCCTCAAATGAACCCATATAGATTGTATCACTGCCAGAACTAATTACTTCTTCTTCATGTTCAAGCCAGAAATTGATGATGACATCATTATTAATGTCGGCCATCCCCTTAATGAAATAAGTAAAGTGTAACTGCCCGTCACTACCAACAGGAGAATCGACATCAATTACTTTAATATCAAATAATTTTACACATTGGTAATCATAACAAGATTTATCTTCAGAACAATCAGCATTAGATGAACATGAATTATCGGAAGAAGTTGTTGTGGATGAACCGCTACTACCTCCTCCTCCAGTACTTGCACTAATATCTTCTGTTTCCTCTTCGATTATTTCTTCAGCCCCTAATGATACCAATAATTCTTCACGAGAAGATGATTCTCCTAATGTTGCATCTTCAACTACTAGTTCTGTAACTTCATTATCAATAACTTCTTTAGGTCTACATCCTGTTATTAATAGGGAAATAAATGTAATTAATGTTAATACCACCAATATTTTTGTTTTCATTTTAATAATCGCTCCATTACTTTTATTAATTCTTCATAGTTTATAGTTATATAATCCTTTATGGATATTCTTGCGTATTTCTGAAAATGTTATTAAAAAATAATTATATATAAATCTTTCATTAGAAATAATTCTATTTAACTCTTCTTCTGTAGAAGTCAGCAAAGAAGATATTTTTTGTAAAAGAACCTGCCGGAATACCAACCAAAATTATAATCATAACTAAAAAGATAAGCGCTAACAAAATACTTTTCAACAAAATAACAATATAATCTCCTAAATTAGTAAAAACTGGTTTAACAATCTTAAATTCAAATAATGAACCTACGGTTTCTTTGTTAAAGAAGTGGATAAATAATATTGGCATGACAAAGAGACTGAATAGTAATTGGACAGCGCCTCGTAACCAAAGACTGATTAAAGATAATATCATTAAAACTACACTATAAGCCAAAATAAAAGGTAATGATTTTAAAAACATAAAGAAGCCTAATTTTAAATCGCTGCTAAAACTAAATGTAGGTAATTGTTTAAATTTACCTTTACAAAATTCTTTAACAATTCTAATTCCATAACCACCTAAAGCAAACCAGCCTATGATTGGCAGGAAGATCCATAAAATGTTCCACATCCCTTTAGCTCTGTTAAAAGGATATTTGAAGGCAGACTTAAAATTTAATGGCGTTTTCTTTGCAGGCATAGTAGTTACTATATTTTATTTATTTATAAAATTAACTGTCTAACAGTTGCAGACAAGCTTTAGTAACTTTCTCTGCTCTAGAAATACGTGCTACGGCTTGTGCTTTAGTCATCTTCGGCCCATTAATACCGCAGACTACAGGTTTATTAAATTCTAACGATAGATCAATTAAAGCCTTACCAACACAATAAGAAATCATCCCATCATGATCGGTTTCGCCTTGTATAACTGCTCCTAGAGTTACCACTCCATCTACAGAAGATAACAATCTTTTCACAGCTAAGGGAATGTCAAAACTACCAGGAACTTTCAAAATCGAAACTTCATGTCCGGCAGCAGTTTTTTCTGCCAATTCTAACATCTTGGAAGTAATCTCATCCCAATAAGTTTCCGAAACGACGATGCCAAGTTTCATAACCCACCTGCATCATTATAACCTTGTCTTAATCCATCTCCAGCAGCTGGTGTTAAAGCTTCCTTACCTTCTAACAACTTTAAAGCATTCAAAGCATGCTTTCTGGCACGATCTAAAGCAACCACTTTCTGTTCATTAAGATCAGAAGTTTCTTTTTCATGGAAGAAGACTTTAAGAATATGTTTGTTAACAATCAATTCAACATTAATCAAGCCTTGATTGGCTTCGTGAGCACAGACTTCATCAATTTCTTCCTTCCCAGTCCAACCAAATGCTAAAACTAAATCACAATTATATTTTTCAAAAAGAATTTTGCAAGCAACTGGAAGATCCTTAAATCCGGGCACAGTATATCTCTCAATCGCTGCTTGATCTCCAATCTCAGCAATTGCTGCTCCACCCATATTAACACGAGAGAAAGTCGTGTCAGCTATACCAATTCGCATTGTATTTCGTCTCCATTTTCTAGATTTAGTTTCTGTCTTAAATTTTCAGTAGCAATAAGTTCGATAATATCCTTTCCGTGTTCTGTTTTATGAGGAATGATGATTGCACCTTTATATTTGTTGTTAATCGTAACTAAATAACAATCGACTTTACTCCAATTTTTTTCTTTTGGGATAATGAGAATCTTTTTATCTTGTGGTAAGTTAATATCATCAACTTTAAGATTCAATGTTCCTAAGAAACTAGTAAAACCTAATTGTTTTGTTAAGTAATCTTGATACATTTCAATGTAATATTTTCCCTTACCAATTCCGGAAACGACTTTACCTGTAATCATACATTAAAATAGATGGTTTTTATTATAAAATTTACTTTATTTTATACTAAACATTAATCGGTTTAGGATATATAAAAAGTAATTCAGTTACGTTTTAGTTTATATTTTTTTACTAACTTATCAAATCTTTTTACTGGTTCTGGGCCAAATTTTTGTAATCCTGTTCTAACTTCTTCAATAGTTCTTTCTTTTTCTAACTCTCCAGGTTTCTTAGTATAAAAACGATCAGCTAAAGCAATAATTTCTTCTTCTACTGTTAAAGGAAGAAAATCTTTTTTAGTTACGGGTAGGTTTTGTCTAATAATCTCTTTTTTACTAACGCCAAAATGTCTCTCGGCAACTAAAGCGTGTTTGGGAAGGCCTTCTTGCTCAAGAATTTTTCTTCCCTGCTCCCAATGAGTAAAATAATGATCTCCTTTTGGAATACCAATCAAGGGCGCTTTCGTCTTACAAACACCAATATCATGCAACATTGCCGCTTCTTTAATAAATTGTAAATCTGGTTTTAACTCAGGCACATTTTTGGCAATCTCTAACGCTTTCTTCTTCACTAACTGACTATGTTTAACAATAATTAGGTATGTTTGAGAATTAAAATATTTTTTCAACAACTTTAACGGGTTCATATTTTCAAACTAGTAACTTTACTAACGCCTTCATGCATCGATACACCAAATAAAGTATCCGCTTCGGAAATCAAAGCGTCATTATGTGAGATTAAGATATACTGAGCATTACCCGTATAATTCCTAATTAATTTAGCTAAAGTTTCAGAGTTATGTTTATCTAAAGCTGCGTCAATCTCGTCTAAGATGTAGAATGATGCCGGTTGATATTCCTGAATCGCAAAGATGAATGATAATGCTGTTAACGTCTTCTCTCCCCCTGATAATGATTTGATGTCCATAAAGCGTTTACCAGTAATTTTAACTTTAATGCTAACTCCGTCTTCAAAGGGATTCTGAGGATTGTTTAACTGTAAGTAGGCTTTCCCTTTCTTAAACAAACTGGAAAATATCTTTTGAAAATATTCGTTAGCAGAATTAAAGGTTTTCATGAAATGGTCTTTCTTTTTAGTTTCAATTTCGTTCATTAAAGTGTGCACATCAATTTTTTCTTTCTCTAAACTATCTTTCTTGTCCATTAATTTGTTAAATTCGGTTTCTACTTGTTCATAAACTTCCAACGCTTTCATATTTACAGCAGACATTTGACCAAGCATAACTTCATATTTACTGATTTCTTTATGTAATTCTTCGATCGTTTTATTTTTTAATAAAGGCGCGTCCTTATATTTCGCATACTCTTCATTTAGACCAGCAAGTCTTGCTTTCACCTCAGCATTCTTTAAAGAGACTAAATTAATTTCTCGCTCACTTCCGCGAGATTTATCGCGAAATTGTTCAATTTGGTTTTCAGCTTTAGAAACTTCTTGGCTAAACTTTTCCCGTTGGTTGAACAATTCTTTATACTTAGAATAGAAAGCTTTACTGTCTTCTTCTTTTTGTAATAATTCTTTATCTTTTTTTCTTACTGCTGAAGTGAGAGTATCAATTTCTGTTTTAAATTGTTTTTCTTCTTTCTGATGTTGTTTTAAAATAGCGAGAATCTTTTCTTTTTCAGGAAGGAATAATTGATCTACTTGCGATTGAGAATTTTTTAAGTTAGCTTCTAATTTTAACAACTCTTCTCGAGTTTGTTGTTTTGATTCTTCATAGGCACTTAACTGTGCTAATAAACGTGGATTTCTTAGTTCATTAACCTGGGTTCTTAAGATTTGTTTCTTAGATTTTATCTCTGCTAATTCCCGATTAATATTAAAGACATTTTTCTTAATCTGTTCTAAGCAAGTATCAACTTGTTTCAAATTAGTTTGTAATTCTTTTTTTAAGCTCTGGGTTGCTTCTAAATCGCCAGTGTCTAGGTGCAGAGTTTTTTCTAACTTAATCATTTCTGCTTCTAGCTCTGCTTTATGATTTCTTAAAGTAGAAATTTCTTCTTCATTAGCTCCTCTTTTAGCAGCGACATTATGTAAAACGCCTTCTAATTGGCCAATTTCGTGTTCCAGTTTGTCTAATTTATCTAAGGAATCTTTTTCTTTAAAACCAATACTTCCTTTACTGAAAAAACCGCCACGCATTACTCCTGAAGATTCAACAGTATTACCGTCAAGAGTAGCCATTTTAATCCGGCCAACACCAACTTTTCTGGCCACATTAATATCTTCAACCACTAAACTATTTCCGAAAACATAACCAAAAGCTTTCTTATACTGTGGTTGATAACTAACCAAGTTAAGAGCAAAATCTTCGACACCATTTAATTTTAATAATTTCTGATCTTCACTCGAAATATCGCGGTATTTAATTTTGTTTAAGGGAATAAAAGCAGCCGAGCCAAGTTTGTTAGATTTTAAATAATTAATACAGTCAGCAGCAGTTTTATCACTATCAACAATAATATTTTGCATCTTACCACCAGCAGCACGTTCTAAAGCTAAAGAAAATTTCTTTTTGACCTGGCCAAGTTCGGCTACTGTACCTTTAACACCAGTAAATTTCTTTTTATTCTTAATAATTGCTTGCACGGCTTGATTGCCAGAGAAGCCTTCTTGGATACTCCTTGTACGAGCATTAAGTTTAGCTTGTTCTTCTTGTGTCTCGCTAAGATTTTTACGAGCATTAGCTAATTGGGAAGCAAAACTGCTGTCTTGGTCTAAACATTGATTCAGTCTTAATGTAGCTGATTTAAAATTAGTTTTTAATTGTTGTAATTGTTTAATTTGTTCTTGATTTTCTTTTGAGACAGATTTAACTTTTTCCATCCGTTCATCTAAAGTTTGCAGTTGATATTCCAACTTATCTTTTTCTCTTAACAGATTTTGTTGTTCTTGGCGGATTTTTTGGACTTCTTCTTGTTTCTGTTCAATCAATTTATCTTTTGATTCAATTTCTTGATCTAATTCCTGAGAAGTTTCAATCTTATGTTTCTTTTTGAACTGAGCAATTTGTTGTTCGAGTTCTTTTAATTGTGATTGGTTTCTTTTTATTTCTAATGAACGTTGTTTATTTTCTTGTAATGATGAGGATGATTTATTTTCGATTTCTTTTAATTCTTGGGCAAACTGATCTTTTCTCTGGGCAATTTTGTTAATCTCATCTTTTAAGGTAGAGACTCTGGTTTTATTCTCCGCTAAAGATACTTTTAAGTCTTCAATTTCTCGATGGACTTTAAGTTGTTCTTTCTCGCCCTTCTGTTCAATCTTTTTGTTAATCTGAGCAATGTTTTCCTTATCTTCTTCCAGTTTCTGTTTTAGTTGGACTATTTTACTTTCCGAAGAGTCAACTTTAACTTGTTGTTGGTTAATTTCAGCATCATATTTGGCTTTAACTTTTTCTTTTTCGGTTATTTGTAAATGTAGATAAGTTGCCTTATTAGAATTCATCGAATCCTTTAATTCTTTAAACTTTAAGGCTTGATCACGGTCTTTTTTCAGTTCTCTTAAATATACTTTCCGTTCTTTAAGAATAATTTCAGCATTATTTAATTGGTCTTCTACTTTATTTAATTCTAGGATAGCTTTATGTTTCTTTTCTTCATAAACCGCAACGTCGCTAATTTCTTCAACAACTTTTCTTCTTTCTACAGCGGGCATATCAACAAATTTCATGATATCTCCCTGAAGGATAATATTGTAGCCTTCTGGATTGATTTTAGCTAAACCTAATAAATCAAGAATTTCTGTCCGAGTATGTTTCTTACCGTTAATTTTGTAGATAGAAGAACCTGTTTTTTTGATGGTCCGGTTAATAATAACTTCTTTTCCCTCAACAGGGAAAACTTTACTAGCATTGTCAAAGGCAATCTCAACATAAGCTGAACTTGATGGTTGTTTTTTCTTTCCGCCGTTGAAAATTAAATTGGCCGCTTTTTCTGCACGCATCGATTTAGCGGAAAGTCTTCCGAGAACAAAACAAATTGCGTCGCCAATATTAGATTTTCCAGAACCATTAGGTCCGAGAATACAATTATAAGAATCGTCTAAGGGAACGTGCGTTTTATGAGCGAAGCTCTTGAATCCATGAATTGTAATTCTGTTTATTTTAGTCATATTCTTCTTAGAAATGTTTTATTTTAGGTTTATAAAAGTTACTATTTTAATACTGACATAATTGGTGAGGGCTAACCAGTCTTAAAGGGTTATTATTCCTTTCTTGATTTGCACCTTTTTTGGCCCCTTCTAAAATCGCTTTCATTTCAAGAAAAGAATTTTCATTTAACTGGCTATCATAATTCATCAAAAAATCAACAATAGTGCTAATTCGGCCTTGATAATGCTCTAAGGGTTCACCTTTACCAAGAGCATCTCCGATTAAAAAAAGATCTTCCTGCATCAGATTTATTGCTTCACGAGAACCGTTAAGCAGATATTGAGAAATCTTTGCACATAAGCCCTGCCCGTGTTCAATATGGCCAAGTGCTAGACTTCTCTCCAGTTCTGGATCTTGTTCAACAACAACAAGGCCAAAGGCAGCAGCAGATATTTCTGTGCGTAATAATTCAACTTCAGTTTGTGCTCCATACATTTCAACTTTAGAAAAAGTAATTTTATATTTAAATTATTCGGTTACCGTTTGACTATTTCTTCAATATTTGATTCAAATTTGATTTCTGGAAGGGGGCATTGTAAACGAGGGATAGTAGCAGATTCTAATAATTTCACAAGATGATCTAAATAATTTTTTATTTCGGAATAATATTGATTATCCTTTGGTGAGTATTTTGCTTTACGTAATAAATTTTCATAATAAATTAGTTGAGGAAAATAACGCTCACCACCATTCATGTCTAATAAGCGGTTTCCTAGAGAATCTTTAGGAGCATCATAACCGAGATCATGACGGATTCTTTGATCAAGATCATGACAAAAATCAATGATGAATTTAATATCCTTATCCTCAGGATGCACCTTCTTATTAGGATACTTATCTTCATGGAGTAATCCTTGTGCTTTTACTGCCTGATTTAAATAGTCTCTGGCCTCCATTCTACATTTCCACCTTTGCTTCTTTCTTAGCTATCTTCTTGGCTAAATGCAGTGGTTCAGGAAGTTTATGTGGAAATTTAATCGTTTCCTTAACAAAATTTAAAGTAGAACCTAAAGTAATCAAATGTCCAGGAGAAACGTAAAGTGAATTAGCATATTCTCTTGTTTTGACTTCAAAACCGACAATTTCGTTACGTAAATGAATCTTGCCTTGTTCAACTTTTCCTACTAAAAGTTTATTACCAATGCCGATTGTAGGAACATTCAAAGCTAATCCTAAATGAGATGCGAGGCCAATTTTACGGGGATGAGCAACTCCATGCCCAGAAACAATTAAGATGTCCGGCTCTTGTTCTAATTTATTATAAGCCTCGATAATTGCAGGCATTTCTCGATAGGCCATAAAACCCGGTTTATAGGGTAGGGGATTTGTAAGTATAAAAGTTTGTTTTTCTAATAATTTTAATGAAGGATATTCGCAGACAACAACACAGGCATATAATTTATTTTCAAAGGGAAAACAAGCCGCTCCGCCAATCGTTTTAATTTTGGAAATAGCGTCATTTAGTAGAATCTTCGGTGCTAGCTTCAGTTGTTCTCTTTTTAGTTCAAATGGATCCATGGTTAAAGCCTCTTTTAGCTACTCTAATCTCTAGGTTAGAACAGTGTTTATAAAGGTTTCTCCAGATAATTACTTTATAGTGGTTACTTGATTAAAATGTTAGTTAATTTTACTGTCGTTCTTCAACATAAGTTGTCATTGACTTAGCTTTAAAAAAAGTCTGACAGAATTTAGCAGCAGTTTGCGGATTAAAAGTTTTACAGCTAAAGATATCAATAAACGCACGATTATCAATTTCGTCAAAATGAGCAACAATGGTTGAAGTTTCAATAAATTGCATTAGGGAATAACCTCTTAAATTTCCGTGACCAAAGCGTTGAATTTGGGTTGGACCATGACGTTTCATCTTAATCAAAGTACATAATTCCCGGATAAATTTGCGCATCGCTGGAGGACTTTTAATTAGTTTAGGATCGCAATCATGTAAATCTAAACTGGCTGAGCGGCCCCACCAAGGATCTTTTTTCATGATTGAGTTAAATTGTTGTTGTTTATAAATTTTTGTTGAGATACTATTGATTAAATTAACTTTACTTTAACAGAAAATTATATAAGTAATAATATTAACATTAACAAAAATAAAAAGGAGGATGAAAGTTGAGAGAGCAAGATCGACATTTTTTATTGTCAATATTGATGGCCATTGGCATCATTCTAGTATGGAAAGGTTTATGGGAAGGATTATATGAAGTTCCTTATTTAGGTAATCCTTGGGTAGCTTTATTTATTGGCTTTGCTTTGTTAACTTTTTCTGGGTTAATTTTTAAAGAATTTGATCCTTTAGGAAATGTAGAAAAATCAATCACAAAAAATCTTAATTTTGTTAAAAATCATCCTAAAAAACATCTTTTTGAAATTCATTATAAAGATAAATCCAGTAAAAAAAATGTTATAATTAAAGGACATCAAATTAAAGGTTTTGAAAAAAATACTTTAGTGTTGAAAGATGCCAAAAAAAAGGAAGAATTTTTTATACCTTTTCATCGCATTGATGTGATTAAGCATCAAGGAAAAGTTCATTGGAGATTATAATATGTTTAATTTTAGTCAAATTAAAAAGTACTTTTGGTCAATGTTAGGTATTTTTGGAGTAGTTTTATTCTGGGCTGGGATTTGGGATGGAATTGGTAATTTGCCTTATTTAACTAATCCTTTAATTAGTTTAGCTGCTGGCTTAGTAATATTAATATGTTCAGCCTTAGTTTTTAAGGAAGCAGAAATGTTTGGTGGAAAAACTAATAAGAATCTTGTTTTAATGTATAAAGCAAAGGCACATCCTGACAAGAAAAATTTAACAATTAATTATTTTGACAAGATTAAGAATAAAACCGTGAGTGTAAGTGCAAGTTTGATTAAGAAAATTGAAAAAGATGCTTTTTTAGTCTTAAATAAAAATAAAAAAGAATTTTTTATTCCCATTCACCGGATTAAAGACGTGCTTTTTAGAGGAAAACCATGGAAACCAAAATGAAAAATAAAAAAGGAATAACTCCAATTATGATTACTTTATTATTAGTATCTTTAGCAGTTGCTGTAGGAGTGGTTGTGATGAGTTTAGGACGGGCTCAGGTTGAGGAGGAAGCACAATGTCCAATTGATATTAATATGAAATTTTCTAATATTGGTGGAGAAGAGCAATTTTGTTATGGAGACAATCAAGTCTCGTTTACTTTAGAGAATGGGATTAATATTAAAGTAGAAGGATTGATTGTTAATATTATTGGTACAGAGAAAGCAGAAACGTTTGAATTAAATGAGGCTAAGTTAGGTAAAGCGGGTAGTTATGTTGGCAAGGTCCGTTTTGATTCAGCTGTTGGTGGTGAGATTCGGCAAGTCAAGATTACTCCTAAAGTTGTTTTGTATGATGTAGAACAAATTTGTACTGAGAAATCAATAATTGTGGAAAGTATTAGGGGTTGTTAGTATTTAGTGTTAAATTTAGCGAATTCTTTTTTGTATTTATTCCATTCTGTTTTTACTTTAGTTACTCCTGCTCCTAAAGGGCCGCATTTAGAGAATTCTAATAAAGAAAGTAGTTTTCTTTCATTACCCTCGGCAATAACTTCTACTGAACCGTCGAAATTGTTCTTAACGTAACCTTTTAATCCTAAAAGGTTAGCTTTTTCCATGATATATGCCCGGAAGCAGACGCCTTGTACTTTTCCGGAGATAGTTAGGTGGAGTTGTTTGTTCATGGAAGTGTTATTATTCTGATGTTTTTAATGTTTTTTGAAAAAAATATAAATTGATCATGTTAAGCTAATCTTTGCCCAATGCTTTGGTTGACCACCGTGCTCAATTATTAGTTTAGTTTATTTACATTTCATAAAACTCAACCTTAATCACAAAACTATTAAAAAACAAGAAGAAAATACATCATTAAGGACCCGTAGCCTAGTCTGGATTAAATAAGGACAAATAGGGCATCTGCCTCCTACCCCAATGACGAACTCCTGAGTAATCCCGTTATGGGATGATCGAAGTTGGCTGAGGGTGCGAAAGCAGAAGACCGTGAGTTCAAATGCAAGCAATCTATGCAAGTACGGCGGGCATAAAGCCCACCAAGCGTTAAAGAGTGTTTGGCTGAAAGTCTCACCGGGTCCGTTTTTTTCTAAAAATAACGTAAAGTTTAAATATTATAATTGTTATAAATAACAAAAATAACAATCAGGTGATGAAAAATGGCTACACTATCTGTTTCAGTGTCAGATGAATTAAGACAAAAAATGAATATATTAGATGAAGTTAATTGGTCAGCAGTAGCAAGAAAAGCATTTGAGGAGAAGGTCAAACAGATTGAAATTTTAAAAAAAATAACTAGCAAAAGCCAACTAACAGAAAAAGACGCAAAAGAAATTTCTAAAAAAATTAATGAGAGTATGGGTCAAAAGTTTAGAGGAATGTAAATGCAGGTTGTTATTGACGCTAACATCATTATAGCAATGCTGATTAAACCTGGTAAATCAATTGATATATTCTTTAGAGAAGAATTAGAAATTTTTGCACCAGAATTACTTTTTAAAGAATTAGAAAATAATAAAGCTATTATTGTAAAAAAATCAAAAATTAGTGAAAAGGAAATTAATCAATTATTAACAATTCTAAAACAGAAAATATTGATTGTTCCTGAAGATGAATTTGTTCGTTTTAAAGAAAAAGCAGAAATAATCTGTCCTGATCCAAAAGATATTGTTTATTTTGCTTTAGCTCTTTACATTAACTGTGCAATTTGGACTAATGAAAAGAAATTAAAAGAACAAGGTAAAATTACAATTTATGCAACCCATGAATTGATAAATACGTTTAATCAATCACTTTTTCCAATAAAATTATATATACTTGCTATTCTCAAATAATATGAATCCGGTTTTACTATATTTTATTGAAGGACCAAGAATTATGTTCAGTGGTTGGAGAAACAAATTCTTTCCTAAAAGGTATAAAGGTAATGCTACTGAAATCTGTCGGTTAATCGTTAATGATTGTTGGAACGGGCGTTTTTATCAAACCTCAACCCATAATTTCAAACAGTTCTGGACGAGAGACTTTTTTTGGTGTTGTAAATCGTTATTAAAGTTAGGGTTTCAAAAAGAAGTACAGCAAACGTTAAGGTATGCTTTAAACCGTTTCAAAAAGTATAATAAAATCACTACTACATTAACTCCAAGAGGAAGTACTTACGATTTTCCAACGTATGCAGTCGATACTCTGCCTTCATTCATTCATTGTTTAAGAATCAGTAAGTTTCCTTATTATGATCACAAAGATTTCTTGAACAAAGAAATTCAAAAATTCTTTCGTAAAGTGGTTGATCCAGAAACAGGCCTAGTTAACTTAAAACATTTCTCTTCAATGAAAGATATGTCGGTAAGAAAAAGTTCTTGTTATGATAATTGTCAGGTAGCGATGTTAGCAAAGGATTTAACTTCAATGAAATTGTTTAATCCGTTTAAGAAATATAATTATCCACAACTGATTAAAGATCATTTTTGGAACGGTAATTATTTCTTTGATGATATCACTAGAAAAGATTATGTAGCGGGGGATGCGAACTTATTTCCGTTTATTTTTGGAATCATTAATGATAAAGAAATGATGAAGAAAGCAGTAAATTCTATTGCTGAAGCGGGATTGGATCAGCCGTTTCCTTTAAAGTATACTTCATCGAGAGAAAAAATTAAGTTTGTTTGGGAAGAATTTTTCTTTAAAGATTATGAAAGTACAGCGATTTGGATGCACATGGGACCATTATATGTTAAGTTTTTAGAGCATGTTGATAAAGAGAAGGCTGCGGAAATGAAACAGGCTTATACTCAGTTGATTGAGCAACATGGAAATTTCTTAGAAGTGTTTACAGCAGAAGGTAAGCCTTATTCACGTTTGCCGTTTTATTATTGTGATTCAGGAATGTTATGGGCGGCTAACTATTTGACGTTGTAGTTTCTTTTTGTAGGTAATGTCAAGTTAACTGTGTTAGCAAAAGCACTACCGCCAAAGGAGGCGCATTTTGTGAATGAAATGAACAAAATCTAAGGCGCCGTGCGTAGTGCTTTTGACAATTACTCACATAACTTGACATTACCGACATTACCCTTTTTGTATAACATTTATAAATAATCTGTGAAATTTGAGACGAATGAGTTTGGAAACAAAACCTTATCTGCATAAAAAAGGATTCTTGTTAGGAATAGTGGGGGGAGTATTGTTAGCTAGTGGTATTTTTGGATCTGTTAGAGGCCACTTTGATCGTTCTTCTTACCAAGGCGAGATTGTGAGAATAAACACAGAATTAAATGAATTTGAAGCCAAAACTAATCTCGAAGTAAGATTAATAAATGGTGAGGAAAGATTGATGCAGATTAAATCTAGTTTATGGGAAACGCTATTATTTGAGAGAGTTAATACAAGCGAGTTAGATAGAACCGCGATTGATGCTTATCTTAATCGAAGAAGCTGTCAGTTTGATGTTTATGATGGTTTGTTTCGGGATTATTTAGTGGGACTTGATTGTCGGTGAAGTATATTCTCTAGTATAGCAATTAATTAAAAACAAACCTTAATCATACTAATTGATGGATGTTAAAATTTCTATAATTATACCGGCACATAATGAAGAAAACTATCTTAGAAAGACACTTCATTCTATTAAACAACAATCATATCAGAATTATGAAACGATTGTTGTCTGTAATGGTTGTACGGATAAAACGGAAGAGATTGTTAAAAAAAGAGCTGATGATAAGTTAAGATTATTATCTTTATCGAAAGCTAATGTTTCCGTAGCGAGAAATGCAGGAGCTTTAAATGCGCAAGGAGAAATAATCTTATTTCTAGATGCCGATACCACTTTAGTAGAGAATTCGTTACAACAAATTAAAGAACAATTTACGGAGAAGTATTCAGTTGCGACTACTAGAGTTAAGCCAGATGAAGAGCAGTTAAAATTTAAACTGGCGATGATGTTCAAGAATTTATATCATCGTACAAGAATTTATCAAGGTTGTTCAGGAGCATTAATTTGCCGTAAAGAAGATTTTCAAGCTGTTAATGGGTATAATCCTGAGATTATTGTTAAAGAGCATCGTAAATTAATTATCAAGTTAAAGAAATTAAACGGCTTTACTTGTTTAGATACTTATGTAACTACTTCCATGCGCAGGTTTAAACACTGGGGTTTAGGAAAAGCTACTTTATTCTGGATTAAGCAATGGGGTCGGAATTATGTCGGTGATTTAAAGAAAAGTGAGTATGAGAAGATAAGGTAAGATTTATAAAGAAATTATTTTTAGCTAAGAAGGGTGATTAATATGAAAAATGAAGATGCAATTAACACAACAGTTTTAGAAAACGAAATTTGTTCTCACTTTCGATTAGAGGATCAAGAAAGTGTTAGAAAAATGATTGTCGTGGCAGGATTATCAATTGATAAATTAGCAGATTTAGCTGGGACAATGATTATTAAAGCACATGAGCCTTTTAAAAGTTATTATCAGGGTATAAGTTTTTATCTTAATAAAGAATTTTTTGAAACTGCTCTGGATGAATTAAGACCAGCTGATAATTATTCGAATGGTTCGAACAAAGTTTTTCATGCAACAGCAAGGTTGCCTAATTTAGATGATTATGAAGGTGGATGGCCGAGCCAAAGAGAAGATAAACCTTACTTGAGAAATTGATCATTACTATTTCAGGTACTCCTGGTAGTGGAAAAAGTACGGTTGCAAAAATTCTGGTTAAGAAATTAAAGGCCAAAAGAATTTATGTTGGGGGAATAAGAAGAGAACTGGCACGAGAAAAAGGGATCAGTTTGGAAGAGTTAAATAAATATGCGAAAACTCATCCGGAAACCGATGTTGACGTCGACAAAAAAGCAGCAAAAGAAGCGACGGAGTTAGCTATACATAATGATGTTATTGTCGAAGGCAGAACACAGTTTCATTTCTTACCAGATTCCGTAAAAATTTTTATTAAAGTTGGTTTGGATATTGGAGCGGAAAGAATATGGCCAGATTTACAGAATAAAGTAACTGAAATGGAAAGAAACGAAGGAAGGTACGCTTCGCTAAGTGAATTCAAAGAGAAATTAGCAGAGAGAGAAGAGAACGATGCTCAAAGGTATCAGAAGTATTATGGTTTTGATCATCGAGATGAGAAGCAGTATGATTTAGTGCTTGATTCGAGTAAGATTACTGCTCAGGAAGTTGCAGAAAAAATTGTAAAATATATTCATTCTCAATCACCTAAATAATTAAATAAATAAGTAATGCTTAAAAATTATGCTTAAAAATTTTAGAATGCCTTTAGTTACCCTGGCAGCAATAGCTGCTTTGGGAAATATAGAACCGCCGGAATATTACTATTTCCAACCACCAATAAATGATCCTCATACCACTGAAACTTTAGAAGAAGGTGAATCTAATTATTGTTCAGATATGTTCGGGATAAATAATCGTTATGAAGATACAATTCCCTTAGCAGTAGGAGAACAAACTTTATTAGAGAACAATTGTGTCTTGGATTATGATTCCATTCAAGAAGAAAGAGGAACCCCATTAGCTGCTTTTTATGTTGTCTGTTTTGATCCAGCCATGAACGGTTATAACACTGCAGGAATCATTGGCAATAGAGTAGGGGCAAGGATGGATCGGGACATAGAATATTATGATTTATTCTTTCAAGACCAATGCTATGGAATTCATCTAATGAATATAATTACAAGAAGCATCGAAGAAACAATGCTAGAATAACTCGTAAAACTTATAAATACTTACTAAAACTAACTTCTTATGACAGAAAAAGTTAACTTACATGATTTTATTGTAGTAGATTATACTGGAAAATTAAAAGACGGGAAGATTTTTGATACAACGGTAGAACAAGTTGCTAAAGATAACGGTTTTTATGAAGAAAAAATGAAGTTCGGATCTGCCACAATTTGTGTTGGAGAACAACAAATCTTGCCTGGATTAGATCAGCAATTAATTGGAAAGGAAGTCGGCGAGAGTTTTACAGTTGAATTAGGACCGGAACAGGCTTTTGGGAAAAGAGATGTTAAGAAAATGAGGATTATGCCCATCTCTGCATTTAAAGAGCATAACATGCAACCACAGCCAGGATTACAAATTGATGTTGACGGTCAGATTGGAACGATTACACGTGTTTCTGGAGGAAGAATTATTGTTAATTTTAATCATCCTCTTGCCGGAAAAGAAGTTGTTTATGAAGTTAAAATTAGCAAAAAAATTATTGATCATTCTGAAAAGATTATTGCTTTTCTAAATACTACTTTAAAAATCCCTGAAGATAAAATTAAAGTTGAGATTACGGAAGAAAAAGCTACGGTTAGCTTACCAACAGAACTACCTGCTCAGTTTACCGATATTGTTGCTCAGAAGTTGGCTGGTTTAGTGAAGTTGAAAGAAATTAAGTTTGTTGCTGAGAAGAAGCCAGAACATGAAATGAAGAAACCACTTCATTTTAGTTCTGAAAACGAATCGAATGTTCGTTTTCATGAAACAAAATAGTTCTCCAAACTACACTTTTTGAGGATAATAATCTTTATAAATTCATTCACTTCCAAGTAAAATATAAAAGGGTGGAGGACTTATTTTAAAATGGAATATAATCAAGAACAATCTCAGCAACAAACTCAGAGTACTCCACAACAACAGCCTCAGCCGGTGAATATGCAACCAGTATTACAAACAAGATCAGAAATTAGAGCAGAACAAATTTCGCATAAAGAAGCTAACCAAGATATTGATGCTGAATTACAACAATTAATTGCTGCACAAAAGACCAGAATTAAAGTTATTGGTTGTGGTGGAGCAGGAAATAATACAATTAACCGCATTTCCGAAGTTGGTGTTAAAGGAATTCAAACGATTGCGATTAACACTGATGCACAAGATTTACTTTATACTACAGCAGCTAAGAAAATTCTAATTGGCCGTGAAGTTACCGGAGGATTAGGAGCAGGTTCTGATCCTAAGGTGGGAGAGGCTGCCGCTAAAGAAAGTGAACATGAGCTAAAGAAGATGTTAGATGGTGCGGACATGATTTTCCTAACTTGTGGTTTAGGTGGTGGAACAGGAACGGGTAGCGCGCCTTATATTGCTCATCTTGCTAAAAAGTTAGGTATTCTTAGTGTTGGAATCGTTACCATACCATTTACAATGGAAGGTTCTCATAGATTTGAAAATGCGATTATGGGTTTAGAGAAATTAGAACAAAGTATTAACACTTTGATTGTTATTCCTAATGAGAAATTGTTAGAGTTAGCTCCGCATTTACCATTACAAACTGCTTTTAAAGTAGCAGATGAAATTCTGACTAATGCAGTTAAAGGTATCGCAGAATTGGTAACTAGAACAGGATTAGTAAATTTAGATTTTGCTGATGTTAAAGCAATCATGAGCGAAGGTGGAGTTGCGTTAATTGGTGTGGGTGAGTCTGATTCAGAAAATAGAGCGGAAGAGTCGGTGGAGAAGGCAATTGCCAATCCTTTAATTGATGTTGATATCTCCGAGGCAACGGGTGCTTTAGTTAACATTTCTGGCGGGGAATCGCTTACTTTAGACGAATCAAGAAAAATTATTGAGACAGTAGCGGAGAGATTAGACGATAATGCTAAAATTATTTGGGGAGCGCAAGTTTACAAGGATTTAGATAAAGTTGTCCGAACAATGTTAATTGTAACAGGAGTAAGTTCTGAACAAATTTTTGGTGAGAATAATAAGTATTTTACGAAAAGAAAAGCTGGGATGAAATCTGAGTTAGGGATTGAGTTTATGGATTGAAGATTAGGTTTTAAGTGAATTAAAATGATTACTTTATTAAAAAAAGATGAATACTTTTTTAAACATATATTTCTTTCTTCATATTCTTGAAACGTAAAATACCATTATATGAAAAAGTAGGTCATGAGATTATTAACGAAACGATTACTATAGGTCTTTCTCTTTTAATCATTGTCTTAGGATTTAATTATTTCAATTTAAAGTATGCTTGGGTGAAGATTATTGGTTCTTTAAGTACACAAGCACAACTTACAGGAACACAATTTTATCAAGAGATTACTTTAATGCTTTCAGGGGTAGCAAATGTTTTTCCGTTCAAATATCTTTTGGGACAATATAGTTTAGTATATGGATTAATCTTTGGAACGGTTATTTTGGGAATTGGGATCGGCTTAAAATTATTAACTCGCCCAAGTAAAGATGAGTTTATCCGTGATATGGGTAGAAACATTTATGTTCCGGCATTAGTGGGATTTTTCTCTTTAATTATTCTGCAAATCATGATTGCTTTTAGTGCCTCACAAACAATAACGCAACAATTAAGTGATCCTTTCTTTGTTTGGTTTACTTACGGAGAATTGATTTTAATTGGGATTACTGCTTTAATTTTAGGTTCTGTCGTCAAGATTATTGCTAAAGCGCAAGGTTCGGCCAAGATTAGATTAATAGGTAACACACTTCTTTATGGTTCGTATATAGCAATTGTTTTTTACGGATTTATTCGTTTAATTTCGTTAAAAGTATTATTAAATTCGGATGTAGGAGGATATATCAAGATGTTCGTACTCTCGGGAGATGTTTCAGTTTTCATCATCATCTTCTGTATTTTTATGTTTACGTTTGGAGTAGAAATCAAACGTTACGGAGAGATGTTGAAATTGCATAGTAAAAAAGAAGAACATTTAGATGTCTTTCCGCCACTATTTCCTCAGTAGAAAAGAAACATTTATAAAGCAATCTTTGATTTTTAGCTTGATAATGGATGAAGTTAAAAAGCCCAGCAAATTAAGAAGGTATTGGAAAGAGACGGTAAGAGTATTACGCGTTACCAAAAAGCCTAACCGTAATGAATATAAAGCAGTCGTTAAAGTTACTAGTTTAGGAATGGCGATAATTGGATTGCTTGGCTTTGCTATCTTTATTGTTGTCCAACTCTTATTTTAAAATGACGGAAACACACATCTTTGGTTTAAGAACTGCAGCTAATCGGGAAGATCAAGTAGTTGATTATTTGATTTCTAAACTATTTAGAGATACTAAGTCAGGAATTTTAGCAGTGATTAGGCCACATGGAATGCGAGGTTACATTTTTGTTGAAGTTACTTCGAAAGTGGAAGCAGAAGCAACTCTACATGGTGTGCCATATGCTCGAGGTTTACTACCAGCAGAGATTCCTTATCCTGAAATTGAACATATGTTAGAACAAGTTAAAGTTGAAATGAATATTCAAAAGGGAGACATTGTTGAAGTTATTGCCGGTCCGTTTAAACGAGAAAATGCTAAAGTTACCCGGATCAATAAACAGAAGGAAGAGGTTGTCGTTGAATTATTAGAGGCAGCCGTACCAATTCCAATTACCGTCAGCATGGACGCAGTAAAAGTTATTCGTCGAGAAGATTTGGACGAGGAATGATTCTTAGAAAATGATTGAAGAAATTGCTTTAAGAAAATTTGATATCGAACAATATATTAGTCCAGCTTGGTTTGAAGAGTTATACAGTAAACCTCAAGTTAGAGAAGAAGCGGGAATCTCAAGAGAAACTGTTAAAGATATTGCTGATAAAGTTGCTCTGATTCAAGCAGGAGATTTTCCTATTGTCGAAGTTGTTAATAATGAGGGGAGATTAACAATTATTGATAGTATTGAAACTGTTACCGCTTATGCTTATTGTGGTCAGAATTTAATTCCTACTCGGGTAATTAATAAAGATAATCAGGATTTCCCAGCTTATTTGAGATTATGTAACTAATATCAGGAATTTTTGATAAATTTGAAAAATGTACATTTTTCGATATTTTTATAAACCTTAACAATTTAATTCTAGTATGTTTAGTATCGTAATTGGTTAACATTTCTTTACATTTATAAAGAACTGATTAACATTGTGCTTTGGTGATGCTACAATGTACAAATTAAATGAAAAAAAAGAAGGTGGATCATTCGAGAATTAAAGAAAAAGAAATTAAG
>JAHJDQ010000109.1 GCA_018812355.1 Nanobdellota archaeon
AAAAAATAAAAAATAATTTTTTTTACATAAAATGTTTTCTAAACACTGGACAAGCAAAAAACATTACGTTGATTAAGACCAATGAAACTAATGCACCCATCCATTGATTAACTACTGAAACTTCTAACATCCACAGAACGTACCATAGAAACAAATACAAAGAACCTTCCGATATCAACACACCTAACCAATCTTTTGCTGACCAATTACAACATTTACTTACTTTTTTCTTCGCCATATACTATCACCTCTAGAATTAGAAGTAATCTCTTAAAGAATATAAATTTTATCCCAAAGCAAGATCCATCTTTCCATAGGCTTTGTAACCCTATCACTCAAAACTGGGCATGCGCTCACTACATTCGCTTAGCCCAGGGCCAAATCCATCTTGGCCACTTCAGAACTTTGCACATGCTCAATCTCACCCATCTTTTGAGCAATTACATCAAAATCAGCACCTTCAATTTCAAACATTGCTAAAATCAAAACTGCTTTCAGACCAAAAGCGATCGGTTCTTCTTTCGCTTGCATCTCGCCAATAGACTTATTTTCTCGTGCGATTGCTAAAGCTTTTTCTTTAATTGGTTCAAGATCTACTTCCGGAGATTCTGGCATTAATTTAAATGTAATAATTGCTTTCGCCATTTTAGTTGTTTACCTCTAAAATGGTGCTCAAAAAATCTTGATTTTTTTCTTGCGCCATTTTAGTTAGGGCCCTTAAACTCGCAGCTAGGGCAAGTATATTGAGTAGCATTTTTTCGACAAACTGTACATCTAATTAATTCATACTTTCCACAGTTTGGACATTTAAAATTCACACAACCCTGATCGTTAGTAACATTTTTTTTACATGAGATACATAATTTTGTTTCCATTTTATGAGCTTGAACAAAGGTCTGTTTATAAATTTTGCTTCTTCTCTACCTTAATAACCTCACCTTCTACTTTAAATCCTATCGGTAAGAATTTCTCACAAACATAAAAATTAGTTTTAGCATGGTTACTAATCTCATTAACTTTAATCTCTGATCCAGGTAATAAAGACATATAAAAAACCAATTGATCAGCTAAATTATAATCTACTACCGCCTCAGAATCAATCTCTTTAATCAACTTCTCTGCTACTTCATTACCGATTTGTTCAGAACTCTTTCCCCTCTCGATTAAGACATCACCTCCTAATATTACGGGATTAGCAAAATTAATCTCCCCCTTACTACTAAACACTCCCCACAATAACACTTCTCCGCCAACACTTAAACTATCAGCATAATCAAGACGAAAATCAAGAGGAACATTATACTTTTGTAATTTCAGTTCGGCAGTTTTCTTAATTCTTTCTCCAACTTCTTTCTCCACTAATTCTTTAGAAACATTAACAATCCCTTTTATCTGTTCTAATTTACCTTGCTCAACTAACTTTATTTTTCCCACTGCTAAACCTAACTCTTCATAAAACTCATTAAAATCTTTATTTTTATACTGAGGAGAAATTTCTAAACTGACTAGTCCTCCTCCTTTAGGATAATAACCTCTTTTCAAAATCTTCAACTCAATTTTCTTGACAAACTTTTGTAAATGAGGTATTAAAACATTCTGTAAATAATCTACTGAAGCCTGCCACTTTCCACAAGTCCCGCCTTTAACATTTAAAGTAACTTTTCCGGGAGCAAATAAACAGGGCAGAATCAATGCCTGTAATAATAAAGTGATACTTCCCGCCGTTCCAATATCAATTTCATACGTTCCTGACTTAACCTTTCCTGGTTTAAAACTTAACTCGGTCGAGCCCAACTCAACATCATTCACCTCAGCATCACAAATCTCTTTTAGCGCTTTAATTGCCGTAAGATGCTGTGCTTTTAATCCAGGTTGATTTCTTCCTGCTCTAATATTATCAACTTTAAACTTTTTTCCAGTAAGCGTAGAAAGAGCCAGAGCAACTCGAACTAAGCTTCCTCCTCCCTCTAAATAAGCACCGTCTAATTTAATCATCGATTAAGAAATTGTGACTTGTTTTATTAATATTACTAAAGAAAAAAAAGATTAAAAAAATAAAATCTAATCTGAAGCTAAACGCCAGATTGTCTTTATTCCTACTAAGATTGCTCCAGGAACAACAAACACAACAATATTACTTAAAATTGATCTCAAGTAAGGCCCAACTGCTGGAATCAAACCTAAATTAACAATCCCTGCTAACATCAAAGCAATCGATGCTAATAAAAAAGGAGTTGTTTCTTTTGCAGTTAAGTTAAATAATCCCACAAAAAATCCTAAGATAACTAATGTTGTTACCAAAACTTGTGGACTGAATACATCCCTAAATAATCCTGCGAC
The DNA here is from genome assembly GCA_018812355.1 of Nanobdellota archaeon. Taxonomy (GTDB): domain Archaea; phylum Nanobdellota; class Nanobdellia; order Woesearchaeales; family GW2011-AR9; genus JAHJDQ01. Next base: position 2,341 of record JAHJDQ010000109.1, read on the forward strand.
AATCGCAATTAATAATCCTACAAAGAAAGCGTAATGAGCAACACGATGTATTTCCATCTTACTTTTTTTAACCGCATTTGATTTCCCTCTTTTTTTTGCCATGATTAAATCACCTCTATTATAATGTTCTTATTAAATTTTCTTTATATATAAATTATTCGGTAAAATTAAAGCGTCCTAAGACCCACACACCCACTCGACAACCTCGGATAGAGTTTATATACTAGTTTTTCTATTTCAATAACGCTCTTCATTTAGGGCTAGCGCAATGAAGAGGTGATTGAAATGAACGAAAACTAGCTGAATTATTAGGCTTAATGACTGGCGATGGTTGTCTGTCTAGATATCGAAGATCTCATATGATTTACATTGCAGGACATAAAACAGATGATTTACATTATCATGAAAATGTCACTAAACCATTATTCAAAGAACTATTTAATAAAAATGTTAATATTGGTTTTAGGAAAAAAGAACATGCTTTGTTTATTAGATTTTCAGATCAAGAAATATTTGCAAAACTTTCTAAATATCTTCCTATTGGCAGAAAATATGATTTTTTGAAAATACCTGAGGATATCTTAAGTAATCAAAAATATTTTTTTGCCTTTGTTCGTGGTCTTGCAGATACGGATGGTTGTGTTGTTTTTAGTAAACAACATAGAACTTATCCCTACTATCCCAGAATTGAAATCACGAGTAAATCAAAGATATTTCTTTCTAAAATCCTTTTGGAATTAAAAACAGTGGGATTTTACGGCTCAGTTAGTCATAAAGGAAAAGATAATTATAGGCTGGAAATACCTGGGATAAAAAATTTGTTTAAGTGGTTGGAATTTATAGGTTTCAGTAATATCACAAAGATAAATAAAATAATGGACCACTTTAGTGGCACTTCGGTGGTCCAAAAACGTCCCAGGTCGGATTCGAACCGACGATCGCGCGGTTAACAGCTTCACGGTCAAACACAAAGAGTGAATGATACGCGTGCTCTAGCCGCTGAGCCACTGGGACATTAAAAGATAAAATAAACAATTGTTTTATAAATATTTCTTTGTCAGAAAGATAAATGAACTATTTTATTATAATTAGAGGGCCTTTAGGAAGTGGAAAGACTACTTTAGCTAAAAAACTATCGAGAAAGTTAAAAGCAGAACATGTTTCATTTGATTCAATCCTAAAAAAGAAAAATTTAGATATAGTTAACCAAAAGGAAGGGTGTATTCCTGTAAAAAATTTTATTATTGCTAATAAATTTATAATTCCAATAATGAATCAAAAATTAGAACAAGGTCAAATAATCATTTTTGATGGCTGTTTTTACCATAAAGAAGTTCTTGAAAATTTGATTCATAATTTACCTTTTCCTCACTACATTTTTACTTTGAAAACTTCCTTAAAAGTTTGTATTGAGAGAGATGAAAAAAGAAAGAAAACCTTTGGAAAAGAAGCTGCAAAATCCGTTTATAAATTAGTCTCAAAATTTGATTATGGCATCTCAATAAATATAACTGAAAGATATAGTGATGATATTATCAAAGATATTCTCACTTATTTACCTAAAACAAATAAAAATGCAAATTTTTCCAAACATAAAAATCATTAACCTTGCTTTATGGTTAAAGAAAGAAAGAGTTCTCCTCATTAGTGATCTTCATCTCGGTTATGAAGAATATTTACAACAAAAAGGTGTATTCTTACCCAAATTTCAAATTAAAACCGTTATTGAAAGTCTTAAAAAAATCCTCGCTAAAGTCAAACCAAAAACAATTGTTATTAACGGTGATCTGAAACACGATTTTGGCCGAATCCTAAAACAAGAATGGAAAGATGTACTAAAAATAATTGATTTAATGTTAGAAAATTGTGAGGAACTAATTTTAGTGAGGGGAAATCATGATACTATTCTGGGTCCAATAGCAGAAAAAAGAAAAATCAAGATAGTCAAAGATTACCAAATAAAAAATATTTTAATCATTCACGGTGATAAATTGATTGAAAAAACTAAAGCAAAAACTATAATTATAGGTCATGAACATCCCGCAGTTACGATTAGGGATGGCAGTAAATTTGAGAAGTACAAATGTTTTCTGAAAGGCAAATGGTGTCAGAAAGCAAAGCTTTCTGGGACTTCTAGAAACATGAAAAGTTTCCAGAAGAAAAACAAAACTCTAATCGTCATGCCCAGTTTTAATCCCTTAATTGAAGGGACCGACATTATAAAAGAACAATTACTCAGCCCTTTCTTAACCAACATTTCTAACTTTGAAGTATTTATTGTTGGTAAAGAAGAAGTGTTTCCGTTTGGGAAAGTAAAAAGTTTGCCATAATTCACTTCTGACATTTACTACAATAATAAGTGCTCCTTCCCCCTAATTTAAGATTTTTCAACCTATGCCCTCGAGGACATTTTTGGCAATGATAAACTGCTAAATGTTTTTGAAAACCGCCTACTCCTTCAATATGCAAATAAGATTCAATCGTTGTCCCTTTTTTCTTAATCGCTAAAACTAACACTCTCCTCATCTCTTTATACAATTTCTCTACTTCCAGCGTAGACAATTCTCCTAATTTTCGTCTTGGATCAATCCCAGCATGATACAATGCTTCTTGAGCATAAATGTTCCCTATTCCCGCAATAAACTGCTGATCTAAAAGTACTGTTTTCACATTAGCCTTTTTCTTCCTGCTAATCATTTCCTTAAACTGTGATAAACTAAACTCTCGCGACAAAGGTTCTGGCCCTAATCTTTCTAAAGCCAGATCCAAATGCTTCTTACTCACTAATTTCATTGAACCAAACATCCTTATTGAATTATGAGTGAGTATCGAACCATCACTCAACTTAAATTCAGCTACAATAAACCGTTGATAATCTGCTTCAATCGTTTTTCCTTTAGGAATATAATGGAAATGACCGCTCATCCGTAAATGAACTAATAAAAACTGTCCTTTCTCTAACTCAATGATGATTGATTTTGCTCTCCTCCTCACCCCAATAACTTTTACTGGCACAATCTTCTTAATCTTGTTATCAACAACTTTAGAATTAACTATTTTCACTTCCACAATTTTCTTCCCAACAAGCCTTCTTTTCAACTGTTGTACTAAAGTTTCCACTTCAGGCAATTCTGGCATGATTAATTGATACCAATAAAATATATAAACCTTTAGGATATCCTTAAGTTATGGTTGAAGAGAAGATTAAGAAAGAATGTAGCGTTACTTCTCTCTACCGCTCTCGAAAATCTTTCCTTCCAGAATATCTATGTGGTTTTTTTTTATTCGGAGCGACAAGCTTTTTCTTCTTGAAAAGCCTTCCCTTCTCGAATAAGATTGGATATATCTTATTAGGCTTAACCGTAATTGCTTTCGCTTCTACCGAAATTTCCCGTTTACTTGTACATTATCAAATCACCCCGGAAAAAGTAATTATTACAGAAGGGATTTTTAAAAAACATAAAAAGAACGTTCATTTTCATCCTCTCGGCTTCGTTCCTGACATTAATGTTAGACAGAACTTCATCCAACGATTATTTGGTTATGGGACGATTTTCGTCCATGGTTCCGGAGAACACCATCTGGAAATAAAAGATGTTAACCATCCCCATTATATTCTTTCCACTTTAGAAAAATTAATTGATACAAATCGTACTCCTAGTACAAAAAGAAGAGGGTAAACCCCTTCTTAAAAACTGTTTAGTATCGTAATTGGTTAACATTTCTTTACATTTATAAAGAACTGATTAACATTGTGCTTTGGTGATGCTACAATGTACAAATTAAATGAAAAAAAAGAAGGTGGATCATTCGAGAATTAAAGAAAAAGAAATTAAG
>JAHJDQ010000110.1 GCA_018812355.1 Nanobdellota archaeon
CAGATAAAAGATGTTAGCCAAAATATTTTTCTCGCCTTTCAGGTGCATTCGCTTCACTCATTTCCGAAGATTCTTTCCATTGTCACTTTCGTTAAATCAGATAAAACAAAGAACTCAAACAATCACTTCGTGACTATTTCTAACATTGATTTAACGGCTTCGTTTCACTACGCCCAAATTTTTTAGATTTAATTAACGGGGGGACTTAAGAGACATCTACTTTCTGTTGTAACCTATCCTTTATTTTTTTAACAAGATCTTTAATAGAGCGCTTACTTCTCCACCAGATAATAAGAAGAATTATGCCTGAAAGAAAACCTATAATTGTGATAATAAGAAATGTAATAAAAATCCTATTTGATTCAATTGTAGTTGTAACCAAAGTAATAAAGAAAGATAATGCAATAGATAACGTAAAAATTGCAAAGTTTAAGTAAATGGGATCAGATCCTCCTGTCTCCAATTTTTCTAACTCATCTTCTGTAACTTCATAAATATTTAAAGAACCCAATTTACCTTTATTTATAGTAAGCCCTTCTTCATTTCCGGAGAGTATAGACTTACTCATTTTTTTTAACATCCTCTTTTTTCTTTTCTTCCTTGGGAAATTCTTCACTTAAGCCAAGAACTCTGGCATTGAGAAAAAATGTGTTTCCGCAATTAGTACAGACGATTGGAACGCTAGGTAGAACTGGCCCACCTATTACTAAACCGCCACCCAACCTATCCATTAAGAAATCATTAGTAAACCCCCCTGCTAAAGAAAATTTGTCATTTGTACAAATAGGACACTTGAAGCCAGTTTGACCTGTTTTTCTATTTATGGCTTCTTCAATTTTTTTTACTATTTCCTCTGTTTTTTCTTTAGATAATGCCATTTTAATCTTTTAATCGTATAGGAATTTCTTTTGCAACATGGTAAGCAAGAGGCCATGGAACAGCATTTCCAATTTGCCTAAATTGGGAAGTAACAGCACCATAAAAAACAAAGTCATCTGGAAATGATTGTAAACGTGCAGTTTCTCTAACTGTCATTCTTCTTTTTAAGTTAGGATGGGGAATAATTACTGGCCCACCTGTTCCTCCCCCTCTTCCGACAATCGTAGGAGATGGTTTGTCCCATTTTGTAGCCCTATTACCCATATGTCCATTAATTTTTACTTTATGCTTTGTACCTTGATGATTTGGGATTTTGTCTGTTGGTTCTTCTGGAAGATCGCTTATAGCATCTTTTACAGTTTTCCAAGAATTATTTTTTTTACCAGCAATATTGATACTAGAGTTTTCAAAATGGGTTGGTTGTGGATGAACTGCTCTTTTGGGAATATCGTTTCTGGTTCCTAAAATGATTACTCTTCTCCTGCTTTGCGGAACGCCAAAATCTACTGCGTTTAAAACTTTATATTGTGCTTTGTAACCAGCTTCCTTAAAATCTTTCATAATCAGTTTAATTACTTCTCCCTTGCCTATGCTTAAAAGCCCTGGGACATTTTCGGCAACAAAATATTTGGGCTTCTTTTCCTTAATAACCCTCAATAACTCAAGATATAATTTATTTCTTTCATCCCCCACATGGCGATATAGATTAGCAATAGAAAAACCTTGACAGGGAAAACCGCCAATCACTATATCTCCATCAGGTATATCTTTTGTATCTATCTTTTCAATATCGCCTAAGACAATATGGTCTTCTGGAAGATTAAATTTTGTGCATATATTATTTCGGTATGTTTCAAGAGAGTCTTTATCATGATCATTAGCCCAAACAATAGTATGACCTGCTTTTAAGAAACCATAATCCATCCCGCCTGCTCCGCAAAACAATGATATTACCTTCATTTTTTCCACCATGATTAACATATAATTAACATATCTTATTTAAATGTTTGTATTCTCTATTATGTCTATAATTTTAGTTAACTCCAAAATCATTTTTTCTTGTAATTCTCTTTTTTTAATTTTTCCATTCAAGCCATCAAATATATACTTATCTAATTCTGCTAGACACTTGTAAATATCTTTTAACTTTGATTTCTCCAATAATTTGAATTCCAAACTAATCTTTTCTGAATGTTCAAAAACAGGATCGCGATTTATTCTTATTGAATTCCCTTCATATCTGTTAATAATACTCACTGCGGATTCAGGACCTTTTTTGATTCTTTCAATCATTAATTTTTGGAAATCCTGACCAGAGATTACATAAATCTCCATTACCAATCCGCCTTTTACTACATTTAGCATATCATCTTCAAATATCCCATCAATCATGGTCTCAAACCGCTTACAGAAATCTTTCCATTTTCCTTGGTCTTTTATTTTATTAAAAACTTTTAACATTTGGGGTCTTGAACCCAATCCAGATTTTCTTTCTCCACCATAATCTTCTAAAGTTAGAAAATTATGGAATAATGCTTCTCTGGCAAATGAACCCATATTAATCTCTTTATTTTTAGGAACAAAAGTTTTTACAGACACACCAAAATGACTGAATTTAACGTCCATCTTTTCCCTTCTATTACTGGCGACATAACCTGCCACGAATTCTTCCACTCCATGAAGATTTACAGAAATCTCGTTTTTTCTGCTTTCATTATCCATAACCTTGCCGCCAAAGACAGCAGCCACAAAATCTTCAAAATCTCTTGCAGTAACTTTTCTCGTTCTTTTTTCTTCAGAAGCGATGTTCTTTTGCAAAAAGTCTGCAATAATTTGTGCATTAATATATCCCTTTTCAAGCTCATCTTTAAGAGCTCTAAAAAAACGAGCAATGTCTTTTACTGTACTAGGACTATTTATTTTGTGCTTTTCTTTGAACTCTTTTATTGCAAGACTGATACTCATTTTTCTTCTCCTATTTCTTTTACAGTGTTTTCCCCTTTCTTAGTTAAAAAATAAGTAGTTGTTTTTGCGCTCTTATTAGTTCTTGAAATAATTTCTTCATCAACCAAATCATTCAAAATTCTAGTAATAGAAGACCTATGGATTTGAAGTTCTTTTGCAATATCACTGGGAATACTGGGTTTGCGCCCCAATATCTTCAAAACCTCAATTCTATACTTCCCACTGGATAACCAGTTTTTCAATTCCATATCCATAACCATAGAATAATTAACATGATATATATATTTAGTTAACATACGTTTAACATCAACTCGTTCAAATTAACATATAGATGAGAAAAATAACTCTTAACTACTCTCTTAAGTCCCCCCTAACAAAACTCTCGCTACGCTCGGAAACTATTAAAAAATTAAATCTAAAAAACTACAGTGACAATGGAATCTTCGGCGAGAAAAATACTTCTCCGTTCGCTACGCTCACTACGACCCCGCTGCGCTCTCCTCCCTTTGGTCGTCGGGTCGGCTAACAGGAATTTAACGGTTCGGGGCTCGGCTCGCCCCTCTCCCAAATCGTTTAATGTTCTCCGCTTCGCTCCGAACTTAAACGACTTCGTTAAATTCCGATGTTA
>JAHJDQ010000016.1 GCA_018812355.1 Nanobdellota archaeon
AAGACTTTTAATGCCTTTGGACTTAATCTATTACTTTTGGTAAAGTACCAGGCTAATGAGTGAGCGTCAGTTACATACATCTATGTACCCTCTTTAATTATGTTCAAGAGGCTAAATTTAGCGCCCTTCAGGCGGACTTTTACAAGAACATATGGAGTGTTTTGTATTCCAAAAGGCACCCTAAAAACTAACTCATTGCTATTCAACGACTTAAAATGAAAATTCCTATACTATCAAGCTAAAGAGAACCAATAACTCTTTTATTTTTAAAGATTTCTCTAATTTTGCCGATAAAAAAATTAGGGAGGATTACAAAATTTCTCTTGACAAAAAAATGATTTTTTAATAAAATGACTCTTTTCTTGGGAAAAAGAGGAATAAATGTCTGGAAAAGACGCTAATATAAAGAAAAAAGGTAGCTAATAAAAACAAAAAAACAAGGTGGTTTTGTTCCTTGTTTTTTTGTTTCAAAATTTCTGCATAATAGGCAATTACATAGTATTATTAATGTTAGAAAACAGTGAGGCCGAAAGAGGGATAAATTAAAATGTCTACTCAAAAATTAAATATAGAAAATTCTATTAAAAAGATAGGATATTGTTTTGAAGGAAAGAAAACAGGAAAAGAGGTTATAGGTGCAAATGTAGGATATTTACTTTTTAACCAAAATGTTGCTTATTTAATTAATATTAGTATTCTTCTATAAGGAGAGCTCACAAATCTCAAAAAAAGAAAAATACTAAAAGTAATTTTGTTATATCAAAGTAAATTCTATTCTGGCATGTTTCTAAAAGGAGTTTTGTCCAAGTATCAATATTTTAGTTTTTTAAGAGAGAATACTCAAGAACTTCAAGAAAATATTCAATTATCGGTGGAAGAAGCAAGAGTAATTCTAGAAATATTAGGGCGTAATATTGTTAAAAAACGGGAACAGAAAGCAAGAAAATATGATTATAGCTATGAAGTATGGTATCAAGATTGGAAAGTTTTCGAGATTTCTCTTTTTGGTTCAGCAAAAGAAAGATTAACATATTCTAAACAAGTTAATTTTTTCAAAAAATTAACACTTTCACCAAAAAATTCCAAACAGGATGAATTGTGTTTATTGGGATTGATGACAAAAGAAATTAATGGGGAGGAATTTTTTGATTATTTAAGAGCGCGAGGGAATAAAACACAAAACAGCGATGTGACTCCTGAGCTTATAGAAAAGATAAAAAGAAAAAAAGACAGAGATGCTAATATAATAAAAAATATAACTATTATTGATCAAAATGGTATTACTATTGATAAGTATGCTGTTATAAAGAACCAGAATAAAGCAGGAGTAGGTTATGAATTAAGCTTAAGTGCCCTTATGAACTTAGGAAATTTTAAGATTTTTGATTTATTAAATATGAAAGATGGTGATGAAGGCTCACAGAATTTTTTTGAGTTTAGATGGAAGGTGGGCAATAGAATAGGAATATATTGGCCTCGTTATAGCAGGGCACCTTACAGTACGAATGATTTAATGCAAGAAGAGCAAGAGGTTGTTTTTTAACTTAAGAGAATTGTAATTTAAAAATTTTTAATTTGCGGCAAGATTAAGAAAAGAGTTCTGTCTGTATAGATTAATTTTGTAAGATATTTAATATATTGTTCTTATGGAAAAGCTGAAAATTTTTCAAGGAGATAATGAGAAATGTCTGTAGCCCCACTAACGAAAGTAGAGTTTAATCAAAGATTAGAAAAGGCTTTTAAAAAATCAGATATTTTAGACGTCGAAAAAGATGGAAAAGAGGTGATTCTTTCTTTGAAAAAAATCCCAGAAGTTGTAGGACATGGATATTGCAATCCTCATCCTCCTAAAGAATGTAAAACTGCGTTAAAGACTCTTGAAACGGCTTTATGGGAAACTTTTGTGTTTTTGTGTGATCATGAAACACGTCTTGCGAAAGGGCCTAAAGAACGTTTAAAATATTTAAAAAACTTACTTAATATTTCTTAATTCAGCTTTTCGCTTAAACCCTCTAATTCTTTGATGTTCAGGATTAGAGGGTCTTTTTTTATTGGTAAGTATTCGAAATAAATAGGGGAAGAATAGGGGACGTTGGTAAAAAACGCAAAAAACCACCTTTCACCTAATAATTTGTTTTTAAATTTAGCGCCCTTCAGGCGGACTTTTACAAGAACATATGGAGTGTTTTGCATTCCAAAAGGCACCCTAAAAACTAACTCATTGCTATTCAACGACTTAAAATGAAAATTCCTATACTATCAAGTTACTCTTTAAGTACAGGCCACAATCTACCATACTTGCTGGTTTGGTGTTTCTCCATCTCCCCCTCATCAAAGAAGTGCGGGGAAGAATAGGGGACGTTGGTAAAAAACGCAAAAAACCACCTTTCACCTAATAATTTGTTTTTAGGTAGTGTGAACTTAAGTGTGTCTGGTTAGCTGCGAGAAACTTAACCAGTCTATATTTTTGACATTGATTTTAGCAAGCTCAATAGGGGCTTTGCCTATACTGACCCCCCTACTTGTGA
>JAHJDQ010000111.1 GCA_018812355.1 Nanobdellota archaeon
GGAGGATGTCATATTTACATCAGGAGAATATTGTGCGATTTCAAATTGAACTACAGCGATTTTGAATTTCATATAGAGAGTCTTGCTTTAAGAATTAATAAATGTAACGGTTTAGGCACACGTAAGACAATTTCATATAACATCGCAACTATGCGAAGTCTCAAAAGGGTGGCATCTGGGATGAGGCAAACCACAGCCCGAGCAGGTAAGGGTAAATTTAAAATTTCTTTATTATTAAATTTGGTTTGAGATTTGGGTGTAGTGGAGTGACTTACGTAGTGGGGAGCGGAACGAAACCGTATAGTTGCTGTTAGTTTCTCCGACTTACGAGTGAAGCGGAGTGGGGAGGACAAGACAACGAAGTTGTCGCAGAGTTCAGAAATTCGGGTACAGAATCATAATATTTTTAAATATGTGGCTGTTTTTGTTATTCATGTCTGTTGATGAATTAATGACTGATGAAATTCTTGGAAGAAAAACCCAAGTAACATGGGAACAGAGAGATGAAAGAAGTGTTCCAGAAGTAGCGAGAGAAAGAATATCAAGATATTTTTCTGATTGTCCTGATTACAATACTCCCTCTGTTTTTGTTAGGTATCAAGTTAGCTCAGAAGGATTAGGATTTTGGAATAGATTACGTGGAAGAAATCCTATTTTTGAAGATTGGGTTTTTCAAGGAGAGAATGATGGAATAAAAGTCACTTCTTGGGGTGGCAGAAAAAATGGAAAATCACCAGCACACTTAGATGATTATTTGACACATGCTCAAAGTGTTGAATTAACTTTTATGTTTGGTTCTCATTATAATGGTAATTGTGTGATTGATTGGAATACTGGATCATCAAGGATTGGTAAGACTCCAAGAAGTGAGTGAATTCATCAAGAGTTACAGCCACCTAATGCCCTAATTTCTGAATTGAATATAACATCGGATCGCTGTTAAGTGACCCGACTGGAGATTTTTATCGACCACAGGGAGAATAAAAATCGTAAGGAGAGTGCAACGTGGTGCGGAACGAAGTGGAGCAAGTTTGTTTTCGAGTACATCAAGCTCCGCAGGATCAGAAATTTAGTTAGTGCCCGCCGTCCCTATTCTGCTTTTTTAAGAATTGTAACTACGCCCCTCTCAGCATCGACTTCAACGAGGTCGCCATCTTTTAAAGATTGAGTTGCAGTTTCTGTACCGACAATACAGGGTTTTTTCATCTCTCTTGCTACAATAGCAGCGTGACAGGTGATTCCACCCTCATCTGTAACAAATGCTGCTGCTTTTTCCATAGCCATAACAAAATCAGGAGTAGTCATTGGTGAAACCATAATATCTCCAGTATCTATTTTGCTTAAATCGGACTTATCAATTATTATTTTTACTGTGCCTCTTACTTTTCCCTGACCGACAAAGGCACTTCTTCCAGTAATTTTAGAAGTTGGAATTGGGTCTTCACAATGTTGCTCTCTAATCTCTTTTATTTTTTCATGATTAGAGGCGAAGATAAGTTTATTAGGTTCAATTGTAATTAGCGCATAATCAATAATTCTTCTTTCAATTTCATCTTTTTCAACTTCTATGTTATTTTCAATTTCTTTTATTCTTAAATACATAATTTCACGATAAGTCAGATTTCTGTTTTTTGCTATGGCTTCAAAGAGAGGTTTAACATTAAAAAATATTTTATTTAAGTAATCAGTTCTGTACGTTCTAAAATAAACTAATTCTTTTGCAATATCTACAAGATTAATACTCTCTTGAGTAGCATTCAATTCTTTAAGAAGTCTTTCTGTTTTTTCTTGATATTCAATTTTGTGATTATCAAATTCAATGAGTTTTTTAGCAAAATCTCCCTCTTGATGGATTATTCTTTCAAAAATTTCTTTTTCACTCCAAGGTTCTGATTGTCCTCCTCTTGCATTAATCCATCCAAACTTGTTAATATGCTCTTGAATCTTTTCTAGAATCTCAATAGTAAGATCTTCAAACTTCTTGATGTTATGTTGTTTGATTAAAATTCCAATTTTAAGTAGATTTGATTGCTCAATTGCTGCAAAATTATCTTTTCTTGGGAAAGTTAATATGCTTAAATCTTCATTAGAATTTTCTCTATTCTCAACTAACTTCTTTAATCTTTTTTCAACAGGAAATTGAATGCTATGACTTGCTAGAGATATTGAAAATTGTTGAAATTTTTCTGAAAAACTTTTGAAAAGATCAACTAAGTTTATTTTTGAAGAATCTGAATAATCCATCTCTTTTAATTCTTCAGATTGTGCAAGGAGTTTTTCTCCAAGTTCGTATAAGGTTGTAAATATTTTTTTAATAAACCCCGGATTTTTATCTTCTTTTAGGATGATGATTTCTCCTAATTCTTTATATTCATCACCATAATAGAATTTACCACTAACATAACCACACCGATTATAATGTTCAGCAAAGTAGAATCTCTTATAGTTCTCAACATCTGCATAACTTTGCATGAAATAATCTGATAGAAGAGGAATATACTTTCTAGTTACAATCGGTTTGAGTTTTCCGTATTTTGCTGAGAGGGGCGTTGTATTTTTCATAATAGGAAACTAATATTAGTGTTAACTTAAATAGTTTTCTGCGATTTAAAGAATATAGGCGGGCACGTTATTTTTACCAATTACTCGAAAACAAATTTCACTTAACATCGCAACTATGCGAAGTTGTTTATATCCGAAGGATAATAAACAATTTGGGTGAAGTGGAGTTCGGTTATGAGCGAAGTGGAGTGGACGAATGGAACGTAACCGCATAGTTGCTGTTAAATCCTCCGACCTACGAGCAAACATAGAGAGATTTACAGCGACTTTCAGAAGCGGGTTCTTTCGACGTACACATAGAGTTATACGGGAATATGTTTGCGGAGTGGGGAGGACAAGGAACGTAGTGACGAA
>JAHJDQ010000112.1 GCA_018812355.1 Nanobdellota archaeon
TTTCTCCAGCTCGTCACTTCGCAAAATTGTGGGTTGCCTCAATTTTGCTCGTTCCAGAGGGAGAAAAAAACTTCTTTTAAGCCCGATGTTAAATACAATTTTTCCAGCACTTTAGATTGTAAACTATCTTCTTTAACTAGATAAATACTAACGAAAATTCCACTTTAAAATTAAAAACTATGTAGGCGGGAAGAAAAAAAGAAAAAATTATTCAAATGTTACTCTAAGTCCTTCTTGATAGAACCTAAATGTCACATCTCCTACTTTCTGTTTAGGCAATATTTCATCATTTCCAGTAAAGAAACCCCAAAACATCTTTAAGAATGAAGAAACCCAACCAACATTATTTACTTCTTCTAATCCATCAACAGAAAGACGCATAACTTTAGTGCCATCTTCTCTCGTCACGCTATGACAAACTTCTTTTTCATCCAAATTAACACAAAAATTTCCATTAGCAAAGATAAAATAATCACTTTCCTTTGTTAATCCCGGATAGAATTCTGTTTCTTCTCTTGGACCGAAAATAATGGAACCAGCAACCTGATATTCTTTTGAGAATACATTATTTGTTTCATCGCTTTCAATAACATCATTTTGAGGATCAAGAACAATATAAACAGTATTTGTTTCTGACTCTGAAGAAAATTCATATTTAATTGGAAACCCTTTTATTTTAAATGTCCATTTAAACGGAACTTCAACAATTTCTCCCGGATTAAGTGTAATCGCTGGAGCATTTAATGTCCCTGCATACTCTTCCATTAAACTTGCTTTTCTTTCTTGCCATTTACTTTCAAATTCAGCTTTTTGTTCGTCTGTTAATTTTTGAAATTCAACTTCAACATCTAAAGTCTGAATTGGCTCAATATCAGTTGGATTCTCAGGATCATATTCATTCTCAGTAATTGTTGGATCTTGTTCTAACTTTTTCTCTCTTATTTTTTCCATAACAAAAGAGATTCTTTCCATTTTATATTCTTCCGCTAACTCTTCTTCACTCAAAGCAGATTTATGATAAGTAATTTGTTTAGGAGTATTCAATTCAATTCTTGTACTTCCATCAGGTTTACGTATTACAAATTCAACATCTTCTTCTAATCCTTCTTTTCCATGAAAGTAAGTGAATGCGCTCCACCCAGTTCCACCTAAATTGTATGGAAGTCTAGTTGCTATCGGAATATCTCCAGCATTCTTTATCAATACTTTTACATCAAGAGGAACAGATTGTAAAAGTTCTTGATCTTCAAATACAACGTCTTCAATTACTAAATCTGGCTTTGCTTCATCTGCAAATACAAAAATGGAGAATACTAATAATACAAACACAAAAATAATGAGTTTTTTCATTTTAAACAACCTCTTTAATTAAGATATTAGGAGTAAACTGAACAAACTTATAAAGTTAATTGTTTTCTTCCCGCCTTTTCTAAGATGTAAAACGATAACTAAGTGGAATTTTCTTTTATGTAATGTTGCATTGTCCAATGCTCTGTTTGACGTGCTGGAAAAACTTTCTCCACTTCGTTCCGAATCCCTCCCACTTTGTAGTCGGGAGTATTTAACAGCGATTATCCGATTACGTTCCGGTCGCCACTACGTAACTCCCTCCACTCCATCCAAATGCTTTAATGTCCTTCGGACTTAAAGCACTTCGGATAATCGCGATGTTATCTACAATTTTTTGAGACCTAGAATACTACAACGCTGACGCTAAAATCTATGAACTTTAAAGTTGGCGCCTTGACATTATTTCTTTCTGCGAAGAGCCTGACTCCTATTACTAAAACCCCATACTCCTTTTTAACTAAAAACTATCTTGGAACTAAATCAACTTCAGTTCCGCTGACCCCCATTTCTTTCATTAACTTATGAGCTTCTGAAACATTTTCATAACTAAAATGAATATTTCTTCGCTGAGATTTCACAGCTTCTAAATCAAAATAATAAATCCCACTTGCTAAATCTCTATCTAACTGAACAATAAATGAAACATTATTTCTTTTATACTCTTCTGTCAAATCTGATTCTCCTTCAACTACTTTTCTGATAACATCTCCTGTATGACTAGATGATTTTGTTCTTCTATTTATTTCATCATAAATCTGAACAAAAATCTGATAATTTCCACTTTCTGGAGTTAATTGTTCTCTTCTCAAAACTCTTTCATTGCCAATAATCTCCTTTAACCTTTCACTTGGAATTTCTCCATCAACTCCTGGAGCCACAACTGTCAAATATTTGTCAGCAGTTGTTTTCAAATCTGCTAATACTTCTAGACAAGTAAGATCAACAATTGGGGTGTAAACAGAACCTAAATCTTGCCTGTGAGCAAGAATATCTCCTCCAACATCAACAGCTACAATTAAATCATAATCTCCCTGTTTAACTAATCCCTCTAATTCCTCTTTTAATCTTTCAGTTCCATACTGTAATGAAAACAAATAAATTTCTCCAATACCTAAACCTAGTTTTTCATTGATATCAGGCAATTCTGGTTCAAAATATGAATCTAAAGATACGTCTTCTTTTGTAGCAATAAATTTTCTGCTTGGCTTAGATGACTTATTCAGAGTTTTTTCCAATTTTCCATCAAATTTATGCAAAGCCCATGGTGTCAGAAATCCTGCTAAATCTACGTCAATTCCATATTCTCTTAATTTTTCAGTTATCAAAACAGAGGAAGCAATATCTCTTCCGCTTCCTGCTCCCATCACTAATGCTTTAGAATATTTACTGAACATTGTCACCACCAAAATTTCTAAGAGCAACATGTTCTTGTCTAATTGCTCTCTTGTCTGCACTTCGGGAATATCTTTGAAGCATTGAATCTAAGTAGTCGGCAGAAGCTCCAAACTCTTTAACAATTGCTTCTTTACTCATTCCTTTTTCAAAAAGCAAATATGCAGCCACATCTTGTTCTTCAAGAGTTGCTCCTAATTCTTCCTCATGGCTTTGTCCTTTGTAATAGCCAGTAGTAGAAACAGCATCAATGATCTCTTGAGAAACACCTAGGACTTCAGCTATTGCATAAACATCTACTTTATACAAATCATCCAAAACTCCAAAATCAAACGAAATAGGAGTTCCCCATTTTGCAGCATAGCCCTGTACAAATTCTGTTCTGTTTCCTGTTCCAAGAATTTTTCCATTCACTTCTCTGGCAATATCATAAAGTACAGCTACTCTTGCCCTTGAAGCATAATTACCTGTTCTGATTTTTCCTGTTTCAATTTCTGAATTAATAGGAAAATATTTACTAATATTTTGCACTTCGGCTTCAACAATTGATTTAATAGGAATTATATAATGTTCTGTTTCTAAAACTCTGCTTACTAAATTTGATTTCTCTATGCTTTCATCTTCATCATAAGCAGGCATATTTATTGTGATAACATTCTCAGCACCTACTGCTCTTGTTGCCAGATGACTTACAATAGTAGAATCAATCCCCCCAGACAGACCAATGATTAATTTAGGTTTCTTTCCATCAAACTTTGGAAGTCTTTGATAGTATTCACTAATTTGATTACAAATATTTGAAACTGTTTGCTCATAATCATCTAGTCTTATTTCAGACAGAACATAATCTATGCTTTCAGGTGGAAAATGCTTAAACTGTTTCATTTTCTCCACCACCAAAAACTCTATCTAAGAGAGAATAATCTCTTTGAGCAAAATGATCTCCTAAATGGGTGTTACTTTCAGCTATGCTTTCTAAACCATCAACAATATGCTCTCGTTCTATTCCAATATCATGAAGTTCAGCATAACTCAAGGGCAAGCCCAGTTTTGCATAAGCTGTGACTAACTGCTCATAGAGTTTTTGTTCTCCTGTTTGTTCTGCATAAATTCTTCCTGCCAGTAATGTTCCAAGAGCCACTAATTGACCATGAGTTGGTCTATCTTCTCTGTACTGCTTCTGCTGATCAATCATTTTATGATAGAGTTTGTGTTCTCCAGCAGCACTAAGTTTAGTATCTTCTCTTTCAATAACAATTAAAGATGAATTGTGAGAATATGTTGCCAATCTTCTCAAACAATCTTCATCATAACCATTGAATTGATTAATCACCCATTCCAGAGCTTCAAAACATTCTGGAACATTCTCTCTTACTGCTTCATAACTAGAATTACCAGCTTTGTATTGCAGGTCAATAGAGGCACTTATGTTTGCAAATAAATCTCCAAAGCCAGACTGCGACCACTTTTCTAAATCTGCAATGTGTGTTTCAGAAATGCTTGGAATACTTACAATTGTTCTTGTTGGAGCAATAGTTTTCTCAAGTCTGCTTCCTTCTGGATATTTGATAATACTCCTATCTACACTTATACAAGAAGTGGAAAGAATTGTGGGAATTGTCACGACTTCTTTACCAACTGCACAGGCTCTTCCTACATCTAAAGCTGTACAACCACCAACAGCGAGAACTTTTGAATACTCGTTCCCTCTCTTTATTTCTTCAACACTTTCAGCATAACAATCACGGACAAGTGCAGTTCTGCCAAGATGGCTTAAAGCTGGAAATCCATATAAATCTGTGACAATTAGCGTATCATCATCCACTAATTTCTCTACAAGAGAGGTTATTCGCTCCTCTGTAAATTCCAGTTTTGGTATTTTCTTTTCTGAAGTCATTTTATCACTGTTTAGTTACATCAATAAACCACAGAAAAGTTTATAAATATTCGCTACTAATCTAATTAGTAGCAGTATGGAAAACAACATAGAAGCCCTAAAATCAGCAGGATTATCAGAAAGAGAAGCTTTAACCTACTTAGATCTCCAACAGCACGGAGAAAGCCAAACAGGAAAAATATGTGAAAGAACAAAGATCCCAAGTTCTCAGATTTACACTATACTTAACAGCCTCTCAGAGAAAGGCTTAGTTAATTTCAAAATAGTAAATAACATCAAAGTCTTTCGCGCCTCTGAACCAGATTCTTTAGCTATATTATTTGAAGAGAAAGAGAAGCAGATAGAACAGGAAAAAGACCAACTTTTAGATTTCATTTCTAAGTTAAAAGTAAAACCAAGTGGCATATCAAAATTAAGCGACTTCAAATATTTTTCAGGAATTAGAGGGATTAAATCATTATACACAGAAATTATCAACTCATGGAAAACAGGCGATGAATATTATATCGCTTCTGCTCCATTAGAATCTTTTGGAAAATTAGAGGGATTCTTTTTAGATGTAGTTCATAAGAAAAGAATTAAAGACAAAGTAAAACTAAAAATTTTAATCAACAAAATAGGAAAGAAATGGGGGCTTGTTAGAGAAAAGATGCCTCTTACTGAAACAAGATATCTAGATATTAATACAAAAACGGAGTATGGGGTTTTAAACGATTACTTTTTCCTCATTACTTACGGAAAAGAACCATATGGATTATTAATCAAAGACGAAAACTTTGCTCAAACTTACAAAGTGTTCTTTGAACTATTGTGGAGTCAGGCTAAAAAATAATTTCTTGGATGAGGGCGCCAACTTCTATGCACGGTCTCAAAAAACTTGCTCCGTTTCACTCCGCACCACGCTGCGCTCTCCTCCTTTCAGTCGTCGGGGTAGATAACAGGAATTTAACGGAAAAACACTCGGCTCGTGTTTTTCCCAAATCGTTCGCTACGCTCACGACTTCGTTAAATTCCGATGTTAGTTTCAATTGTGTTTAAGTTCTAAAAAATAATGGGGGAGTTCTAGTCGTTCCGACATCTACACTTTACTTCGTAAAGAAATTTATTAAAATAATAGGGCAATTTCTAAGATACAATGGGGGTCACTTTTTCTCTAACTTCTCAAAAACATCTTTCATAAACAACAACTTCTTATCTTTATCCAAATAATCAATAAACAACTTTCCATCTAAATGATCAATCTCATGCTGTAACAATTCTGACAATTCATCTGTCGCTTTTAACAACTTCTTTTCTCCACTAATATCAAAATATTCTACTTCAATCTCAAAATGTCGTAATATTTTAACGAAAAAAGCAATATCTGCGCTAAAACAAGAATCCCATGTCCAAAACATTTTTTCACTCTTCTTAACAATCTTTGGATTTACTAACATTCCTTCAAATTCTTCTGTCTTAACGTAAATCGTTCTCTGTAAATTTCCAATCTGAACCGCAGCAATTCCTCTGCCATAGCCATGCTTCTCTCTAAAAGCGAGTAAAGTATCTCGTAAATCTTCTTCTAACTGCTTTAATTCTTCAGTTCCAAAATCAAGAATAGGAAGAGACTCTTTACGCAAGAGTTCTTCTCCTATTTTGACGATTGATTTTACTGCCATTTTTTAGATCTAAGCTCTTTGAGGAATACCACAATACTTATCCCTCAACTCAACGAATGCATCCATCCGAGCATCTTTTGACAAACTCTCATCTCCCAATTTATACAAAAGACTTAAATCTTTTACGGTTCCGCTAGCCAAAGCATCATCTAAAACGCCGTATCCATGACACACCCAAGCATCAAAACTAGCTTCTTCATCTCTTACAGGGCGTCTAAATGCTTCCAATACTTGCCACCTTAATGTATCAACAAGAGGGGGAGTAACAATTTTAGGTATAGGCATTGCATAACCATCTACTATGCCAGTTTCTAACCTCCCATCACCTCTACCTACATAAGCTTCTCTGGCAAACCCATCTCTTACTGCGTAATCATCTCCTTTTTTGAAGATATGCATTGTCGTAGCCATTACTGGCATGATCGGTTCAAAGATAAAATCTCCGTCATGGTCTAATGCGGCATCTTCATCAAATAGAGCATCTCGCATTGCTTCGTAAACTTCTCTTGATCCCCTTGGTCTAGAGTAAAAGTCATCTGGAAGAGTACATTCTCTGTGAGCTTTATCCAAAATTTCCAATCCTTTAAACGCCGCATCTTGGATTCTTGCAGTTGCGTCTAAGTACGCAGGAGTATGTCTTAATGTTCTACCCCACCAAATTACTTTTCCTGTATCGTCATCAGGACGACCAGATAACTCAATTTCTGCTCTATAATCTATCTCTGGAAAACCATGTTCTTCAGTCAGTACTTCTTGCAGTCTTGTAATGTGTGGGTCATACTTCAATCTAGCATCTTTAATTGCTTTTGCCATTTCTCCTTCCAATGACATCGCCAGATGCAAAATTTTTCCTTTCTCATCAACTATTTTCTTTAATATTGCCATTTTTTATCATCTCCACGTTTTAAGTCCATGCGACTTATTTTGTCATAACTAAGTGGCAACTTAACTAATTAATAAAATTATGGCAAGAAATATTGTTTTTCTTGCAAAATATAGAAAGATTTATATAATATCTTGTTCATTTGTACAAGTATGACTTACAAACTAGACGATAAAGACTGGAAAATCATAGATGTGCTTAAAGATCATGGAGATTATACTACTCGGCAAATTGCTAAAAAGACTTTGCTTCCGTTCACAACAATCAACTTTAGGATCAGGAAATTAAAGCAAGAAAAAATTATCAAGAAAGTAACGATTGACCTAGATCGTGAAAAGATAGGTTTGCCTATTCTTGCTTTTATTAGTGTGACGGTTGATTACAAAGTGCCGGGTTCTAGCAAAACTTTAGAACAGGATGAGATAGCCAAAGCTGTCAAAAGAATTCCTGGCGTTCAGGAAGTTATGTTAATGACTGGCGGAACTGATTTATTAGTAAAAGTTTTAGCGGCAGATGTTAAAGAATTAAATGAGATTGTTACTAAAAAAATGAGGAAAGTTGCAGGAGTAGATAAAACTCAAACGTCAATCGTATTGATGGAGGTCTAAAAATGTTTACAGATGCAAGAAGTAAGAAAGTTGTTTTATTAGCTCATTGTATTTTGAATCAAAATTCAATTTCAGACGGAACAGCTGACTTTCCTAGTCAAGTTAAAAAAGTTGTTCAATTCTTCCTAAAAAACAAAATAGGTATTATTCAAATGCCCTGTCCTGAATTAATGTGTTTAGGTTTAGATAGAGGAGATGTTCATGGGGCTGAGCGCCCAGTTGTTGTTGAAAATACTAGAATAAGAACATCACTAAACAAGCCTAATTCAAAAAAGAAAATCCAACCACTTATCAAGCAAACAATCCATCAAATAAAAGAATACAAGAAGAATGGATTTTCAATATTAGGTGTTGTTGGAATCAATCGCTCTCCAAGTTGCGGAATAAACACAACTTCAATGAATGATAAAGAAGTAAGCGGACAGGGCGTATTTATGAAAGCGTTACAGGAAGAATTGAAGAAAGAGAAAATCAATCTTAAATTTGTAGGAATAAAGACTTCTAAAATGAAAGAAACGATGAAATCACTAACAGAAATGATAAGGTGATTATTTTATAACTTCCCAATATCCTTCTTTTCTTCCACCAACTCTTTTAATCAACCCTTCCTCTTTGAGTTTCTTCATATTATCTCTGATTTTTCTGGAAGAAATCCCCACAATTTTAGCTAAGTCTTCAGAGGTTATTTTCGGATTTTTCCTTACCTCAGAAATAATCTTTTCCTGATTTTCGGTCAATCCTTTTAGGACCTCTTTTAGGACTCTTTTAGGCCCCTCAGCTTTCCTATAAAAAATCACCAAAAATCCGCTTTTGAGCTTCTTGAACTCAACCTTAACATCTTCCTCTTTACAAGCATCATGAATCCTCTTAATCCCAGAACCCCAACGCTCAATATCTTTGCTCAGGTAAAGAGTATTAGCAATCAACGGATTTCTTAGAATTGACCTTTCTGTACCTTTAAAGAAATCCTTTGGATCATAACCGTCAGGAAATAGTCCTGGATTGTAAATCTCTATTCTATCTTTGAAAATTGCAACTTCATTTCCTTTTCTATTTTCATAATCTCTATGACAAAGTGAATTTACCAACGCTTCTGTAATTGCTCTTACTGGAATTTCAGGGATTTCTTTTCTCACCCTTTCGTTCAATTCTGCCCGCCAATTTATATGTTCTTTAATGTAGGATTCGGATTGTTCTAAGAGATCAAAAATATTACCCTTGAATTGTTTGATGTCAAGAAATGTCAGTTTATCAGTTCCAGCAAAAACAGCAGCCTGAACTTCAAGAGGATTTTTATCACAAAACAATACTTCTCCTGCCTTAAGCAATTTATCTTCTTTCAATAATTCCAACTTATTCAAAATTGCTTTAACATTGGTGAATTTGAAGTTAATCCTCTTAACTGTGTTTGCTCTCTCAATAAAACTCTTTAATACTTTTTCGTTTACATCATTAATAGTTCTTTCAGAGATACCATCTTCCCAAAAAGCCTTATTCTTCTTTAAAATCAATTTTTCTAATTCCTGAGAGCTGAGTTTCTTATCTTCATCACCAACTCTGATGTAAGCACGACCAAAAGCATAATATGGAACATTTTCTCCAGAAAATTCAAGATGAACACATTTCTTGCCTTCCAAAACAACTTCCCTAATATTAGGAAAAATCTTTGGCTCAATGTTATCAGAAATTGACTTGGAAATATCTCTAATAGTCTTTTCTGTAACAGTCTGACCAACAACTTCACTATTATTCTTAACACCAAAATAAAGCTCTCCTTTCTGATGCTTGTTGAGAATAGAAACTATTGAGATAATACCTTCTTTTAACTCAGATGTGGACTTCTTCAACTCCAAAATTTCAGATTCTTTCATGAAAGTGACCCCTTTTTACTAAAGATATATGAGGAACATTAAAAAGATTGCTATTTCAAAAGTGACCCCCAGAATGTTTTAATAAAATGGCACTTCGTGCTGGACAAAATAGAAATTGCCCTTGTTACTTATTCTTGATGTATCGCTAAAGCTCTTTAGATTGAACAGAACTCCCCCAGCCTTCGGACAGTATGTCTCGGCTTCGCCTCGGATTAATTGGAACTTAAACACAACTTTTCGGACGCAATTTTCCCACACTGCGTATGGGAAAAGAAACTAACAGGAATTATCAGGAAAATTCGGTCGGCTTAGCCTAAATCGCCAAGCGATTTCCCGAATGTTTCCCAAATTTTTTGGTGTGGGTTGCCTCACCAAAAAACTTCTGATAATTCCGATGTCATATCCAATTTTTGAGTTGCTTTTAACTACGATAAAAGTGAACTGATACTTCTTAACGGTGCTGTCTTCGTTTAGCGATGCTAACGAGAAAA
>JAHJDQ010000113.1 GCA_018812355.1 Nanobdellota archaeon
AGGTTCTTCTTCAGCTTCAGGTTCTTCCTCAGCTTCAGGTTCTTCCTCAGCTTCAGGTTCTTCTTCAGCTTCAGGTTCTTCCTCAGCAGATTCTTGAGCCATTTCGCTTCCTTTTTGCAACAATTTAACATTTTGTGCTTGTAAACCTTTATCAGTTTCAGCAGCATCAAAAGATACTTGGTCGTTGTCACGCAAAAATGCGCCTTCTGGCAATGCTTTATGATGAACGAAGTAATCTTTTCCGTCATCTCCTTCTATAAAACCGTAACCTTTAATACGGTTAAACCATTTAACTTTTCCTTCCATTTTATGTTTTCCTCTTGATACAAGATGATTAACACTTTGTATCTTGTTATGAGCAGAATTAAGTGAGGGGTTTATAAATGTAACGGTATAATTCATTATTTTAACCGAACACTTATATACTAGAGTATATTAATTATAAATTGAGGTAATCTAAGAAATATGGGAAAAATACTATTAAAACACAAATGTCGTATCTGTAAGAATGAATGGGTTCTCGAAAAACCGTATATTTGTAAAAAGTGTCTGAAAAGGATAAACAAAGTAGATAAAAAAGATTAATTCAACAATTTTATTATTCTTAAAAAAACATAGAGGAAAAGCAAGGCAAGCCCCGCTTAACCTCTATAACATCTATCGGTATTTAACCAAGATGTTCTAGTCTTTAAAAGAATTGTTGTAAAGTATTATCTATTTTCTTCTTCAACAAAACTTCCGGCTATTAATAGAGGAAAAGCAATACTAGCATCACAATTAACTTTTACTCTTAACGCATTAGGTTTAATTTTGGCCCAGGTAATCGCTTCTTCCTGATTACCGCCAGAATCAGAAGCATCTGTTGGTGAAGCTGTAGAAATATATACAATATAATTAAACCCTTCCTTAAAAATTTGAGCATTAAGCATATAGTGTTTAGAAATCCCCCCTCCAAGAATTATTCCAGCAGTCTTTTCACTATCCAAGACAAAATCAATCAACTTCAAATGATCAGCTAATGGATCAATCACAAACTGAGGATGTGTTTTCCGATAAAAGTAAGCAATATCACCTATCGCTCCGTCAATAATTCCTGGCGAAAAAACTGGAATATTATTCTTGTAAGCCCAATAGAGATAAGAATTTTCCTGTTTATATTCTTCTTTTTTACCAATTAGTTTTCCCATCATTGCACAAATCTTTGTTGGTGTAATGGGAAGATTATCTTTTTGCTGTTGTTTCAATAATTCATCAAAAACTTCTCTGATAAAATGTTCAAAATGTAAATAATGTTCATTAGTAACATAAATGTTCCCAATCCTTCCAATTCCTACTTCAAATAAAGCTTCCCCTTTAGCATTAAAATCACCAACATAAAAAGGAGTATGCGCTTTAAGTGCATCCTCTTCAACACCTCCACCAGCAGTACACATTACTGCAATATGTTTATGCTTAGCTAAGTAGGCAATAATCTCGCGCATTCCCGAAGAGATCATGTTAGAAGTGAACGATAAAAAGATGGGCACTTTTTCTCTCTTCATTGTTTTGACAATTTCAATTGCCGTTCCTAAATTGGCTGCTTGAATCCCTGAATTTGAAAAGGAATTTACAAACTCAGCAAAATTAAATTTCTGATTAAAATCATAGCCTTTAATCTGTGGTAACTTTGACAAATCAACAGATTTTTTTATTTGATAATATAATTCTTTTTCCATTTTAATTAACCTCGGATATTTTTAAACACACTTAAACCAATAACTAAGAAAAAGTAAAATTCTATGATCCTTCTTTACGCACTGAATCCATTATTTATCTTAATTTTCTTCCCTTTTTATATAATTTTCTCAAATCTATGACTACTCCATAGTAAATAAAAGAAAACTTTATAAATACAGTTCTGTTAAAAATATTTATGACAGCAATAGAAGATTTAGAAAGAGAATTAACAAATCGTCGTGAAAAAGGACGCTCAACTAGTTTAGCTTATACTTTAGATTTAGCATTTCCAGCTGCACGAGAAATTGTCGTGAAAAAAGGAGGGTGTGTCCCCTATTTAAGTCTCGCAGATGCTATGCGTGAAATATATTTTGGTAGTATAAAATTTCCTGATACCCTTAAAAATAAATTGAGAGAATATGGACCTGATTCAAGTTATCATCGACATGACATTCGTTTAATGATTGTTGAAGATGCTCTTCAACTTACTTTTCCAAATTTAGACTTTCCAAATGTAGATAAAATTGTTGCTTTAGGAAAAGGGGTTAATCAAAGTTTACTAGCCTATATCGATGAAGGAAATCTCAGAAAGTATGTAATTGAACGGTCCAGTGTCGAAACAATCACTACAGTAAAATTTGATCAATTTAAATCTCTCCATAAACACTAAACCGTTCCGCTTCACACATCACAACCATTAAAACATCAGAATTAACTTCTTTACTACTACTTAACATTTCTAAATCTGCTTCCGAAGCAACACATCTTTTGAAAGGATGCGTATGTAATATAACCATTGTCTTCAATGAACAGGGCTGAAAAGAAACTTGATTATAAGCAGAAGCATATGTCTTCGGCTCATATAAAGAAGTGATGTAATAATCTCCTTCTTGATACCCTTCTAAACATAAACTAATCTCAACTTCTTGCTCGTTAAAATAATATGATTTCAAAACCTCTTCCGTCCCATCTTCAAAAATAATTTTAAAATCATCTAATGAAATCACGTTTCCTTGCAACAAATTAG
>JAHJDQ010000114.1 GCA_018812355.1 Nanobdellota archaeon
CAATTAGGGGATAAAATAATAACTTTATACAAGCCACTTAACATTTTAACACTATTGCCAAAGTTACAGGAAGCGCACAATTCAATTGGTTTAAGATATGATGATAGGTTATATAGGGCTGCCATCATTTTCCGGAGATATTGGGATAATGAAGCTGATTATAAAAAAGCCATTAAAAAAATAAATGTGTGGACAAAACTAAGGGAGTTATATCCTGTATGCAAAGGTATAATTGAGAAAAAAACCCCAGTCACTAGAGAAGAAGTAGACAAACTCATTGATAAATGTAATAATTTAACATATATGGAAGTTAGAGAAGTATTCAAGAAATTTAGGAAAAAATATGATAGGATACTTAGTGATTTGGGAATTGATGAATATGAATTTGGGGAGTTATTAATCAAATTGTCAGAAGAACTTAAAGAAATAATTGAGAAAAATAATTTAAGTGTTGAAGTTAAGTTAAGAAAATCTTTTAAAGATTTTTTTTATAATTTTCGCCTGATTTTATCAGCACTACAAAAAGAAGATGTTTATAAAAATAAAAAATGGAATGCAGAAATAAAAAAGATAATCAAGCAAAAAATACCTACTGGTGAAACAAAGATTGAAATGGATATTAATGATTTGTTTACTCAATTAAATAAATTTATTACAAATGATACTGCAAGAGAGAAAATTAGACAGGAGATACCAATAACATTCATTGGTAATCTTTCAACTTTTTTAAGAGCTGTTGAATCAGATTCTAACAAAGATCAATTTAAGAAAAACCAAGAAATATTGCAAAAATTTATAGGGGAATTATCTTCATAAAATCCTAACAATTGATTGAGCTATTGCTTTACTTAAAAGAGGAGGAATAGCATTTCCTATTTGTTTGAATTTTTTGCTATTTGGACCTGCAAAAGTAAAATCATCTGGAAATGACTGAATTCTTGCAGCTTCTCTTGGTGTGATAGTTCTTGCTTGATTGTAATGTATGAATCGGTTACCATCTTTTTCTAGGTGTGCAAATATAGTAGTACATGGCATACTAGCACTTTGTTTTCGGTACTTGTCCAAAAATGAATTCATCTTATACTTAATCAGTCTCTCGGATGATTTTGGAGATCTTTGCATAAAATCTTTTGCAGTTTCTCCAGGTTTCATTGATTTAAACAAATCAATATCAGTTAACTGTTGGGATCTTGCAATATGATGATCTATATATTTATACCCATTGGGTTTAATATAATTTAAGAATAATTTTCCTGATTTACTAATAGAATTAATATGATTGTCATATCTTGTCTGATTTAACTCAATTTTATCCATACCGTTAAATACTTTTTCATTTTTCTTTTTAACTCTTGAACGCATATTTTTTGACAATCCGGTATCTGTTATTTTAGCTTCCAATTTAGGTAAATCTCCAATGGCCTCATATAAACTAACATAGGGTAATAACCCATTTTTTTTAAATTCATTAGCATTTTTCAAGTCAGGGTTAAAGTGTGTTTGCCGAATGGAAGGAACCCTGACATTTTTCCAAGATTTTTTAATCCCAACAATGATTACTCGCTCTCTCTTTTGAGGTACACCAAAATCTGCACTGTTTACAACTATAAATTTATTTCCGTTAGTCTCATTTTCAAAATTATAACCCCATTTTTCAAAATCAGAAATTAATTTGTTAATTATTAAATTACCGCTAAGGTCTTTTTTTGACAAAATTCCTTTAACATTTTCAATAGCTATAATATTTGGTTTAATCTCTGCAACAATATCTCTAAAATGTTCGTAAAGTACATCTCTTTTATCTACTTTGAATTTTTCAATTTTTTTTCCAAAACCTGATCTTGGACCAATTAAGGAAAAAGACTGACAGGGAATCCCTCCAACGATAACTGAAACATTACCTCTGCATTCTTTGATTATACGATTTGCTATATGGAATTTTGTTATATCTCCCTCAATTACTTTCTCTTCTCCATGTCTTGACTTTAATGTTTCACAAGCAAACTTATCTATTTCAACCGCCCTATATAATTCAAAGAGAGGATTGTTATTTACATCTCTTATTAGTTCAAAGCCTAAAGAAAATCCACCTACTCCTGCAAACAGATCAAGTATTTTTAGTGGTACCATCAAACATCCTCTTTTTTATCTCCAATACTAACGTATTTGTTGTATTATTTATATCTTTCTTTTTCAAGTTATGTTCTCACAATCTTAAAACAACGAACTCCACCTATTTAAAAAAAGCTTTGTGTAGTAAACTATTTGTGCGTAGCACCGAACTCCCCCCGTTTCGTTTTTCTTTTAGTCGGCAAAAATTTGGACGTAATGAAATGAAGTCGTTAAATCAATGTTAGAAATAGTCACGAAGTGATTGTTTGAGTTTCCGTTTTATCCGATTTAACGAAGGCACTAACTTTTAGGATTTTCGGGAACGTAGTGAACCTACTAGGCAGTAAGAAAATTTCGTTTAACATCGCG
>JAHJDQ010000115.1 GCA_018812355.1 Nanobdellota archaeon
TCTTGTAACAAAGTATTCAACTCAACAACCTCAAGTTTATCCAAACGTACATGTCTTAACTCTTCTTTTAATTTCAATAATTCTTGTTGTCGTTTTACTTCCAATTCTATAATGGTCGGAATCATCCGTAAATCTTGCACACCTTTAAATTCAATCCTAACTCCACCTTTAATTGAAACATTAACATCCTGCCTGATTGTTCCTAAACCTCTCTTCACACCTGGCAGACTACGTAATAACATCCCTAATTTTTCAGATGTTTCTTTACACTGTTGCGGAGTTTTAATATCTGGAGCAGTTCCGATTTCAATCATAGGAATTCCTAACTTGTCTAAGCGGTAAACTTTCTGATTATGATTCTCAGAAATAATCTTACAGGCATCTTCTTCTAAAGAAATGTTATCAATTCTAACTTCTCCTTGCGAAGTTTTTAATAATCCTTTCCGAGCAATTAAAGCCGTTCTTTGAAAGCCGCTAGTATTACTACCATCAACAACAGTTTTCCGCATTACCTGAACTATTGGAGAAACAGAAGCTTCTACCAATTTAGATAATTGTAATGTTGTATAAAGAGCATCTTGATTTAAGGCATGTGGCGGTTCAGAATCTGTCTCTACTAAACATGTTGTCTTATGATAGCCTTGATAAACAAATTCCTTTCCTTTCAACTGTTCTTGTAATGCCGCTACATCAATTTCTCCATGCTCGCCGGCAACTGCTCTTAACTTTCTTCTAATCTCAAAATCAGGCTGATCATCTCTAAGTTGAGTCGGACAATCACAAAATAGTTTCTTACCTTCTAATTGCTGATGAATTTCCAATCCACACTTCAAACCAATCTTTGGATCCATTATATAAGGTAAAAGAATTACGCTTTAAAAATGTTTAGATGATCTTCTTCAATCTCTTAACTAATTGCGGCTGAATATAATTGTTCATCGTGACAGCATAATGCTCTTTCCATTGCTGTTCTTTCTTAACAAACCGTTTATGTCCTAACTCTCCGGCAATCCCTAATAAAAATTGTTTTGCTTCTTCTTTAGATGGATTTTTTTTCATTAAGAACTCTTTAACTTTGGATGTCGCATAATGGGAACGAATAATGTGTGGATAAAATTCCTGCCCGCAATACTGCCGAAAAGCTTTCTTAAAATCTTTTTCAGTTAATAATCTCTCATTTTGACTAAAAATAAACTCTTCTCTCTTCTTTTTCTTTAAAATTTCTTTTAATCTCTTTACATATATCGGAGAGAACTTCTTTTCAATCAGTTGCGGCACGCCATCTTTAGCGATATATTTGAACCGCACTTCCTCACCTTTAATCTGCACATCCTTCTTTTTTAAAGTTGTCAAACCTTTATGCCGATGTGCTTTGTAATAAATTTCATTACCAATTCTCATTCTTGTTTTTAACATTGTTTCCATTGGTACAGCTAAGTGATCTTTCTTATTATTGAGGGCCAAGGAAACTTTTCGGCGCAGTTTAGAATAAATCCTAGCGAATTTTTCCACTTTCTTATACTTCTTCTTCTGATTCTTCTTTTTTTTCTCTAAAGTATAACAATAATTCCACGTCCCACCCTTATTCTGAAATAAGACATCCCAATGATCATGTGAAGATTCATCATGAACTGTTAAATTTTTGGCAAACAACGAAAAAGCCTTATCGAGAACTTGATTGTTAGGTAAAACATTAAGCCTTGCTCCTTGCACAAGTCCTTCTGGGCTTAATTGTCCTTTCAAAAATTGCGGATCTTTTTTATCAACGAGAATCTTAAAATTCTTTTGCGATTTATATAATTTAACTACTTCTTTAATCTCTGGAAATTCCTGCTTACTTTTCTTCCAAGAACGTTTAGTTTTCTCATACGGCTGTAAGCCTTTTACTTTTATTCGGATTGTACCCTCTTTTATCATTGAAGAAATAAAAATGTTTTACTATATAAAATTATATCTTTACATTTACCAATTAAACTTCCATTTATGGTCACGTTCTTTTTCTTCAACTAAATGCTTCAAGCCTGCTTTTTTGGCTTGTTTTAAGAATTCTGTGGCAACTTGTTTCATCCTAATCCCGTTAATATCAACATCGTTCTGAAAGAACTGATATCGTTCTAAAATATCATCAAAAACTTTTGCTTGTGTTTCTAAATTTACTGGAGTTAAGTTTTTACTACTAACTTGCCGTTCCTTCTCCAGGTTTTGCACTTTATTAAGTAAGGGTAAGAGTTGTTTAACATCTCCTTGCACATCTTCCAGAAATTCAATAATCGTAGCAAGATCCTTAAGAACATCTTCTTTAGGAATGTGTTCTTGTTTAAACATCTTCTTCCACCACTTTTTTTCGTACAACGGCATTAAGCTTAACAAATAGTTTATAAATATAAACATTTCCCTTTTTTTCGCTGATGAAATTTAAAGCAAAAAAAGAGTATGGAAATTATAAAACAGAAAATTGTCCTTTCTGTGGTAAGATTGCTACTCTAAAAAATGAGCAAGGCGTAGCAGTATGCCGTTTACATCTAAAAGAAGCAGTTGCCGATCGTCAATGTCAATGTGGCAAATGGTTAGAACTGCGCTCAGGAAAATTCGGACCTTACTTTAATTGTCCTAATTGCGGCAATTTAAATTATGATAAAGGCATGGTGCGAAGTACAGCCGTCCAAACAAAAAAACATGAAGAGAACAATAAACAAGAACCATTAAAAAAGAAATCAGAACTTAAATCATCATTATACGAAAAGAAAGAAATTATGATTACTACTGATGACGTTGAATATTTTAATTGAAAACAATAATTTTTATAAATAACACTTTATTTTTTTAAATAATGGAACTTAGATACTTTAACGGCTGTACTATTAGAGATTTTCTTGGTCTTTATGAATCAAAATCTAATTTCGCTGCCGATCGTTTTGCTTCTGCCTTTGAAGAATCGCTTGCCCGCGAATTTCGACTTTCTGACCGTTTTGCTGCTAAAGCTTACGACCTTTTAAAAAGTAAATCCTCTTCTGATGAAGAATATTGTTATAAATTGGTTAAATTTGCTCGCCGCCGTTTAAATGGTTCTATCTCTTCTTCAGATTAATCTAATCAATTGACCTAACTTCTCTAGTTTAATAATGCTTAAAAACCATTTCTTCAAAGCAACGTCTATGAACAAAAAAGGCAACGTTGTTGGCATTATCGCCATAATCTTAGCTTTAATTATCCTTACTTTTTACTTAGTTGGCATTGCTCAGCGAGAATGTAATTCTAACCGTGATTGTCCTGGAAACGCTTATTGCAATACTAATTATGAATGTGTAGAATTTCCTGATCAAGTTGTTGTTAAACAATCTAATTTAGTTTTCTCAGCAATTATTATTGGAATAGCTTTAATCATCGCTGCTTATATTTTTAAAGGAAAATTTCCTCGAAAAAAGAAACCTGATTTCATTGAGGTATAGGTATTCCCAACTTATGGCACAACTTTTTTTGATTGTCAGTCAGAATTTTATAATTTTTTAAGACAAAATCTTCAAATTCTTGATCAATGTTTTTGCTCATGAAAAAGATATTTTTCTTTTGGTATATAAACTTTATTCACTTTAGAAAGTGGTAAAAAAATGTTGTAATCGCTAGGTAAAAAAGATTTAGTTTTAAAAACAATCACTTTGAGAAAGTGATATTTTTGGCATACCAATAATTTAAATATAACTATAACTTTACTAAAATGATGAAAAAAATCAAACGAGGAATATTATTTGGATGTTTAGCTGGGTTAATTGATGTTACTCCGATGATAATGATGAAATTAAGCTGGGATGCAAATCTTTCTGCTTTTTCATTCTGGGTTATAACCGGTTTAATTATCTCAACCTCTAATTTAAAATTAAATGGATGGAAAAAAGGCTTAATCTTAGCTTTATTGTTACAAGTACCAATTTTAATCATTGTTGCTGGGGAAAATATTAACAATTTATTGATCATCCTACCCTTTACAATAGTTTTAGGAAGTTTATTAGGGAAATTTATTGAGAAAAAATGATTCCAGAATTAATCTACAAAATAATTTATCTGGTTTTTTATGTCGGAGCTGCTATTATAAAATCTCCTTATGCACATAAAGCTAAGAAGATGAAAATTAAATTTTCTCGAGGAAATGTTAAGGAATATAGTTTAGCAGCTATTATGGGAATACTGTTGATGCTACCGCCGTTAATTTATATTTTTTCAAGTTGGATTAATCGGTTTAACTTAATTTTTCCAGATTGGTTAAGAATTATTGGAACAATCGGTTTTATTGGTGCGATTGTTTTTTATGGCTGGACCCATATTACTCTTAAAACAAATTGGTTTCCGGTGTTAGAAATAAAAGAAAAACAACAATTAATTACTTCTGGACCGTACAAAAGAATTAGACATCCAATGTACACTAGTACTTTATTTTGGGCAGTTTTTCAAGGTTTGGTTTTACCTAATTCTTTAATAATTATTGCTGGAATGTTAGGATTTATCATCTTTTACTCAGGTAGAGTAGGCGATGAAGAAAAGTTAATGTTAAAACAGTTTGGCAAGAAGTATCAGGATTATATGAAAAAAACGGGAAGAATCTTCCCTAAATTAAAAAAATAGTACCACTACTCCCCAAACTAATAAGGCTAGCCATAACAAAGCATAAAACCATTGTTCTTTCATTGCCGTTTTTGGGTTTATTTTTTTAAGCATCGCTGGGATGTACTGTGCTAAGCCAACTAAAATAAACAAAGCCATAAACAACATCACTGCCAGTATTTGTACAATACCAACTCCTGCCGTAACTAAAAAGTACAATACTACTGCTGCTAAAACCAACGAGACCCCTGACAATACTTTCGGTTTAATCATCATTTTCTTTGTAAAATTAAACCAAGATTGCGGTTTAACTAACAAAGTTAACATCTTTACTACCGAGAGCACAATCAGAATCAATGCTAAAATTTCTATTGCTCCAAACGCCATTTTTATTTACACCTCTTTTTTTAAATAATATATTTCTTTCTTGAACAATATTTATATACTTAAAAAACTTACTAATTAAATTGAGGTGATAGTCATGGCAAAGAAAAAATCTGGTTTTTGTTGCTGGAGTGGTAAGAAAGGTTTCCCTACTTTTGCAGTCTTGTTATTAGCGATTGGAATTTTATGGTTGTTAACTGAAACGGGAACGATTACGGTTGATATCCCTTGGTGGCCAGTTATTTTAATTATTGTTGCTAGTGGCTGGGTCATTGATCATTACAGTAAA
>JAHJDQ010000116.1 GCA_018812355.1 Nanobdellota archaeon
GAAAAGATGTTGGAATCACTTTGACATACGAATGAAAGATTTGCCCAATTTTCTAAAAAGTGGCGGCTCATTAAATGTACTGGCTACACCAGAAGAAGGTAGGTTATATAATGAAAAATATCATAAATTATCCACTGATAAAAACCTTTCTAATCACACATGGGATTTTCAATTTGGTTTTACAATTTTAAAGAATGCCGGACTTTGCATTGTTCCTGCAAAGAACCTAATCCATAATATTGGTCACATTGGCACACATAGCAGACAAAAAAGCACTCTTCAGGATTTAAAAGCAGATGAAAACTTTAAGATAACCAAAGAACCTTTGTTTGTTCTACCCAATCAAGAATATGAAATTTGCCATTTCAATAATCATATTAAAAAGATATTTGGTGTTACTGCACCAGTTGAACAGGTATTAAGAAAAGGACATAAAATAATAGGATGGAAGAAATAAAAGGCTTAAGATAGTCAAATATGCTGAGACTTTTATGTTATTGTTTAAAAAAATAATTTGAATTAGTATAATGAACAAAGAAAACCTAAGAAAAATGGATGCTCCAGTTCTCCTGATTACGTTTAATCGTCCTGAAAATACTCGAAAGGTTTTTGAAAAGATTAAACAAGCCAAAATCAAGAGATTATATATTTTCAATGATGGACCAAGAAATGGAAATATGGGCGATATAAAGGCTCAATCTCAAATAAAAAGTCTAATTGATGAAATAGACTGGGAATGTGATTTACACACCAATTTTCAAGAGAAAAATTTGGGCTGTGGTAAGGGTTGTGCAACAGCAATATCATGGGCATTTGAAAATGAAGAAAACTTGATTATCCTTGAAGATGATTGTGTTCCGTCATTGCCTTTCTTCAAGTATTGTAACTATACACTTGAAAAATATTGGCATGATACACGTATATGGCTAATAAGTGGTCGATCCCATCAGCAAGGTACAAGATTTTTTGATAATCAAGATTATATTTTTACACATTATGGTCATATTTGGGGGTGGGCAACATGGAAAAGATGTTGGAATCACTTTGACATACGAATGAAAGATTTGCCCAATTTTCTAAAAAGTGGCGGCTCATTAAATGTACTAGCTACACCTGAAGAAGGTAGGTTATATAATAAAAAATATCATAAATTATCCACTGATAAAAACCTTTCTACTCATGCATGGGGTTTTCAATTTATTTTTAGCATTTTAAAGAATGCCGGACTTTGTATTGTTCCTGCAAAGAACCTTATTCAGAATATTGGTCACATTGGTACACATAGCAAACAAAAAAGCATTTTTCAAGATTTAAAAGCAGATGAAAACTTTGAGATAACCAAAGAACCTTTGTTTGTTCTACACAATAAAGAATATGAGATTTACCATTTCAATAATCATATTAAAAAGATAATTGGTGTTACTACACCAATTAAATATGTGTTAAGAAAAGGACATAGAATAATAGGGTGGAAGAAATAAGTAAAAAACTTAAAATAGTCTGGATTTGTCATTTTTCGAATGAGGAAACCAGAAATAAACTTCCTCTTTCTAAGAGAAGACAATATTTTGATTTTGCACCCTGGATATCAAACCTGATTAAAGCATTTGAAAAGATAGAAAACGTTGATTTACATGTAATTTCCCCCCATCGGGGTTTGCAACAATTTATCTATCAATATAAACATAAAGGTGTTTCTTACTACTTTTTCAAGCCAGATTTACCATTAATTCATCGAATTCCAGCATTTCTACCATTAGACAAATGGACTAGTTTCATTAGAAATCGATTAATAGTAAGATCATTGATAAAAAAGATCAAACCAGACATTATTAATCTACATGGAGCTGAGAATGCTTATTACTCCTCTACAGTATTAGGCCTTAAAAAAACTAATATCCCTGTTTATATTGCAATTCAAGGCATTTATTGGAATCCAGAGCGATTTAAAGAAGGAGTAAAGAAAGATGAAACGAGAATTATGATAGAAAGAAAGATCCATGGTGAGTTTAAATATTTTGGAATTGGTGCACCATTCTTAATGAATTTAATTAAAATAGACAACTCAGATGCGATATTCTTTTTGAAACAGTACCCACTATCTACAAATTTGCTTATAGACAATCATAAAGAAAATAAAGAGTACGATTTTGTCTTCTTTGCTCGTATAAAACAAAGTAAAGGAATTGAAGACCTATTTGATGCTTTAGCCAAAGTTAAGAAAGAAAAAAGCGATGTTAGATTAAATATTATTGGACCATGCGCTTCAGATTTATTAGATTCATTAAAACAAAAAGCAAAAAAACTAGGAATAACTAATAATATTGTTTTTACAGGATATTTACCAACTCTAAAGGAAGTATATCAAGAAGCATCAAAAGCAAGATTTTCAGTATTGCCAACAAAAATAGAAGTGATGCCTGGAACTGTTCTTGAAAGTATTTTATTAGGACTGCCCGTTATTACATGTAAAGTTGGCGGACTTCCTTTTTTAAACAAAGATGGGAAA
>JAHJDQ010000117.1 GCA_018812355.1 Nanobdellota archaeon
AAAAATTTTTTTGGTGGAATTATCTTATTCTTTTCTAAAGTGTACAAAGTAGGGGATCGGATTGAAATCAATTCAGAAATTGGTGATGTAGTTGACATCCATCTATTATACACTACGGTGATGGAAAGTAAGAATTGGATTGATGGAGAACAAGCAACAGGAAGATTAAAAATGATCCCAAACAGTAACATCTTAACGAGCACAATCAATAATTATACTAAAGATCATTCTTTTATTTGGGACGAAATATCTATTCCCATAACTTATGAGAGTAACTGGAAAAAAGCACATGAATCAATTTTAAAAATTGTGCAAAATGAAACTAAAGAAATTATCAAAAAGGCCGATAAAGAAATATCTCAATTATCAGAAAAGTATTATTTAGGAGAAAGACCGACAAAACCGGCTGTTTTTATGAAACTTACTGACAACTGGATAACCTTAAATGTAAGATATGTGACTCATACCCGAGAAAGGAGGATGCTTCATCATAAATTAAGTAAAATGATTCTAGAGAAGATTGAACAATCTAAAGACATTAAAATTGCTTCTCAAACAATTGAAATTGTTGGTTTTCCTAAATTGCAAGTTAACAATTCAAACAAAAAATGATGGATATATACTATTTTGATAAAACAATCAAGAAGGGAACCATTAAAGATTTAGGTAAGTTAAAAAATAAAAAAATCTGGATTGATCTCACTAATATCTCCAAACAAGAAGCTGAATTACTACAAAAAACGTTTAATCTTCATCATTTAACTACAGAAGACTTGATTAATCAAGGGACTAGAATTAAAGTTGAAGAATTTCCTAATTATTTGTTTGGTGTTTTTTATGGAGTAAAAAAAGAGAAATCAATTGAGTTACAAGAATTAGATTTTATTTTAGGGACTAATTTTATCATTACTAATCATAAAAAAGAGATTGCCACTTTTACAGAATTAAAAAAAAATCCTGATAAGTTAAAACTGTTGTTTGAAAAAGGGATTGATTTCATTTTTCATCACTTGTTAGATCATGAGATTGATAACTTTTTTCCGGTTTTAGAGGAGATTGATGATAATATTGAAGAGATTGAAGAAGAAGTCACAAAACGAGCGAAACCTGAACTATTGCAAAAAATTCTTAAGATAAAAAGAAAGATTGTTGTAATCAAAAAATCAGTTTTACCTCAAAGAGAAAAAATAGGATTTCTAGCAAAGAATAATTATAAATTTATTTCTAAGAATGCCATACCATACTTTAGGGACATTTATGACCATGCCATCAGAGTTGCTGATTCAATTGATAATTACCGAGAAGCTGTTGGAAGTACATTTGATGCTTATATGTCGGCTGTTTCTAATAGTATGAATGAAGTGATGAAAACCTTAAGTATTATTGCCACGATTGCCTTGCCGCTAGGAGTTATTTCCGGAATTTATGGAACTAACTTTACAGTCTTACCTGGACAGAATTTTAGTTATGGTTTCTGGATGATGTTATTAGGAATGTTTTCTGTCATTGGGGTGATGTTAGTTTTCTTTAAGAAACGAGGTTGGTTTTAATGTTAGGACCATTATTCGCACTATTAATTTGTTCTAAAAAGAATTTAGTTGGCTTAAATATATCTTCCAACTTCTCACCTTTTCAATTTTCTAAATAGTTCTTCTTCTGTTCCAAAGAGATTTTCTTTCTCGCTTAATTGCGCCAACTTCTTTACTAATAATAATTCTTCTTTAGTAATCATTGTTTCTCCAAAGAGTTTTTCTCTTAGCGATTCTTTAATTAATTCTTGAACATTACCAAATCCATGCTTCTTTGCATATTGACTAGCAGTTGTTAATACTTGATCTGGTAATCTCACATTTATTTGGGTTGTTTCTGCCATGATACCAATAAATACCAATTAATATTTAAACTTTTCGGTGTTTTTGGTAGAATTAGTGAAGAATGTTGTTGAATCATAACTAATAGGATACAATCTTAACAAAATTACCTCTTTCAACCCATTCTTTATGTTTTTTTAATCTATCTGAAAACTCTTTATACTTATCGGTTACTTTAATAATAGACCCATCAGAATTAAGAAATTTAGGATTAACAT
>JAHJDQ010000118.1 GCA_018812355.1 Nanobdellota archaeon
GTAAGTTCTTTTCTCCAGCAGGATGATTGTTTTCATGGTTTGTTGAGAGACTAAATTTTACTTAAAGCTAATCTTGTAGAAAATCAACCAGAATTATGATTTTGTTTAGATGGACGGTTTGAGAGATTAGTAAAATCAGTACCGCCTAACGAAAATCAACCAATTAGTTGATTTATTATACAATATTTCCCTTAATTTTATATAATACCTTTACTAATTTACTTTAAATCTCAGAGGTGATAGGGGGCGTATCATGGAGACCTTGCTCTGGGGACCAAAGAAAGATTCACAACAACTGAAAGATTTTATTGTCAGAGTTCTTAGTGAGGTTTACCCCTTAACTGCAAAACAACTCTATAAACGAATTGTGCAGACTTATCGTAGTAATCTTAGTTATCAGGCCGTCCATAAAATAGCCAATGAACTTGTTGATCTTGGAATTCTTATTAAGATAGGAAGCGAATACATGATTAACTTAGGATGGTTAAACAACATTAGCGATTTTGCACTCTCAGTCAAAAATTTCTATCTAAACAAGACTAAAGTCAACCTACCGGAAGAAGCTCCTAAATCTTTTCTTGATGTTTTAGAAAAATATAAACAGGCAGTAATCAAGGAATTCTCTCAGTATAAAGATTTACCATTCCTGGAAGTTTCTCCAGTAGTCTTAGCAGATTTTAATACAAGAGAAACGTTGAGTATCAAGAGGAACATCCTTAATATCTTAAGAGACAACAGGACAAACTCTTTTCTTTTGCTTGGAGACAGCGGTTCAGGTAAAAGCACATTGATGAAGATGATTGCTTACGAATATGCTTCTAGAGGAAAATTAATCCCCATTTATCTTAAGCTTAATCATTATGCAGGAGAGTCTTTAGTAAGAATTGTTAAGGAACATATTCAGCAAGTGACTGGAGAAGAAGTCAGAGAGGACATGATTAAAATTCTTCTGAGTGAAGGAACTTTTTTGTTTCTGTTTGATGGACTGAATGAAGCCTCTGGGCAGGTTAAAATTGATTATACACTCTTAGATAGATCAGATTTAGTTTTGGATAGCCTGAATAAATTTATTTTTAAGGACGGCTATAAGAATAATCTCTTTGTGATTGGTTGTAGAACCTACAACGATCCTAAGAGAAGATTGCCGATAACAACTTTCCAACTTAACAAGCTAGATGACAAGAAAATTAAGCTAATACTGAAAACTGAAAATGCTTCTGAATTAGGCAGACGAATCTGGAAAGACAAGGAACTTTTTTCTTTATGCCAGAATCCTTTAATGCTTTCAATGTTGATTAAGAGTGATAAGTTCAGTTTCAAAAACAAGAGTCAGCTTTATGATTATTTCATCCAGAATCTTTTAGGTGAGGAAAAATGTTTCAATGACATAATTAATGTATTGTCACAACTTGCTTACCAGCTAAATTTTGTCTGCTTCAACCTTCCGTATAGTGAAGCTTGTCATTTAATTGAAAAAATATCTCTTGAATTCGGCATTTCTAAAGAAAAAACTGATGAAATAATTGAATCAATATTTCAGTCTAATATCATCAAAAAGGAAGGTAACTATTGTGAATTCATGCATCAATCAATTCGGGAATATTTAGCGGCAAAAGAATTAAGAAACAGAAATTTTGGCAAGGAAGAACTGCTTAAGATTGTTAAGAATAAACAATGGCACGCTTCTTTATTGTTCTACGCAAGCACCGAGAAAGACATTGATAAGTTATCAAGCACACTCTATGAGCAATTCATCTTAACTAATGACCACAGCTTATTATTCTTAGCGGCTCACTGCTTAATTGAAAATAGGAAATGCAAGGGGGAGTTGTTCAATAAAATAATTAATTCTTTACTTAACATCTACAACTATCGGGATGAAAAGTTTTACATTTATTGGTATGAACTGAACAAAATTTTTGGAAAATGGAAAGATGCCAAAGTAAACAACAAGATTGTAAGCTATTTCAACAATCTTGATTCTGAAATATCTGCAAGAATGACTAACATCCTCTTCCATTCTAAGCGGAACATTGGTTATTCCAAGAATAAGAAACTGTTTATGAAGATAATTGACGATGATTCTAACCCCCATCTACAGTACAGCTTAATAGAATTGATTGGGATTAACAA
>JAHJDQ010000119.1 GCA_018812355.1 Nanobdellota archaeon
AGGAATTATTTTGTTATTATTATTTGTTCCTTATGCTTTAAATGTATGGGCTTTTGAAAAGTGGCGGCCGCATAAACATCGTCGCGATAAAGTTGTCATGATTAAGAAAAAGTTAAATTTGATTGGGCATTTACCCATCTTTAAGTTTAAACCTTCTTTATTAACTTTTTTTATTGGTGCTGCGCTACTGATTGTCGGTTCTTATTTATTTTCTTTATCTTTGATAAATTTAGCGGAATCGTTAAAGTTTCCTGATTTAATCGTTGGTTTAGTTATTGGTGCATTAGGCACGGGTATCCCGAATATTGCCGCAGCAGTCCAGGGAACGATTAAAGGGTATGAGGATGCCGCGATTACAGAAACGATTGGTTCAAACGTTTATACTTTGTTAATCACTTTAGGAATTCTGGTGGTGTTAAGTCCTTTTGTCATTCCCGGAAAGATATTTTACTTTGACTTAACTTGGATGATTATTATTAATATTTTAATGGTAGCATTTATTTTTAAAGGGTATAAATGTAGAGAAAAATCGATCACTCGATTTGAAGGGGCAATTTTGTTGTTGTTTTATTTAGTGCTGTTAGTGATTAATATAGTGGGGATTAATTTTTAACCAAAATAACTAGCTTTATCTTCCTTAATTTGTTTAGTTTTCAATTAATTAAATTTATTGTGGAAATGTTTATATAAAACAATTCCTTTTATTTGAAAATGAATAACAGTTATCTTAACTACGAATGGTTCCTTAAAGAGGATTTAAGCAGATATGCTGACAAATGGCTGGCAATTATTGATAGAAAAGTAGTTGCCAGTGGGAATACTGTAAACAAAGTAATTAAACAAGTCAAAAAAGAATATCCTAATAAAAGGCCTTTCATCACCAAAGTACGAAATAAATTGTCAATTCTTTAGACCTAATATGGTATTAACTTATCGATTTAAAAAAGAGAAATTGGAAAGTGGGGAGTATGTCGCTCGTCCGAGAATTCTCATTGTCGTTAGCGGTAGTGAAATGTCAATAGAGGTACCAGCATTAATTGATAGTGGATGTGATGTAACCGTTATCCCTGAAGGTATTGCTAGGGCTATAGGTTTGAGCATGGAAGGAAACGAAACTAAATTGTATGCTTTTCGTGAATCTGCAGAAGTAATTGAAAGTAAAGCTACGATTACTTTTTTAGGGAAAGAACCGAGGGAGTCAATAAAATTACCCCGGGTTCCCGTTTTAATAGCACTAGCGAAAAAAGGAATGAAAGATGAAGAAGATATTACTCTAGGAGTTAATGGTATTTTTGATGCCTTTGATATTACATTTAAGAGAGCTCAAAACAAAATTGTTTTCAAGAAAGTTACTAAATTGAGTAAATATTTCTTTTTATAGTTCAACCAAAATAACTAGCTTTATCTTCCTTAATTTGTTTTGCTCGTGCGGATGAGAAATAATCTTTTAACTTTTCATAAGCTTCTTCAACATCTTTACTGACAGAAGGCGGAACAACTTCTAATGCAGAAATAAAATGTTTCATCGTAACACTCTTAGCTTTAATATCTTCTCTCAAAGCAATCATTGCTGCTTCTCGACAGACTCCTTCAATATCTGAGCCGACGTAACCTTCAGTTTTAGAAGCTAATTTTGTGATTTCAACATCTTCTGCAAGAGACATCTTTTCTAAATATATCTCAAAAATCTTTTTGCGTCCTTCAACATCTGGAAGAGGTGTTAAAATCATCCGGTCAAATCTTCCTTGTCGAAGTAATGCAGGATCAACAATATCAGGACGATTAGTTGCTGCTAAAACAACAACATCATTCAAACTTTCTAGTCCGTCTAGTTCTGTTAACATCTGATTAACGATTCTTTCAGAAACGTGTGAATCACTTGAAGTGTTTCTTCTTGGCACTAAAGCATCAATCTCATCAAAGAATAAAATTGTTGGAGCAGTCTGGCGAGCTTTCCTAAAAATCTCTCGAACCGCTTTTTCACTTTCACCAACCCATTTTGATAGTAATGATGGACCGTTAACTAAAATAAAGTTTGCTTCTGATTCTTTCGCCACTGCTTTCGCTAACAAAGTTTTTCCTGTTCCTGGCGGACCGTATAACATGATTCCTCTTGGCGGTCTGATACCCATCCGTTTAAACACTTCTGGTTTTTTAAGTGGCCATTCAACTGCTTCTTTTAATTTATCTTTAACATCTTCTAAACCGCCAATATCACTCCAAGAAACGTCTGGAGTTTCTACCAAAACTTCGCGCATGGCCGAAGGGCGGACAACTTTTAGTGATTCAATAAAATCTTTTTGGGTAACCATTAATTTTTTTAAAATCTCTTCTGGGATGGGGTCGCCCTCTTCAATCCCTTCTTTCTTTAAATCAGGGAGAATTCTTCTTAAGACAATCATCGCAGCTTCTTTTGCTAAAGCTGATAAATCTGCTCCGACAAAACCATGGGTTACTTTAGCCATTTCTTTTAATTTTACTGATTTTTCTAATGGCATGTTCCGAGTATGAATTTTTAAAATTTCGTGTCTTCCCTCCTTATCAGGAACGCCAATTTCAATCTCTCGATCGAATCTTCCAGGTCTTCGCAAAGCCATATCTAACTGATTAGGAATATTAGTTGCCGCAATGACAATAACTTTACCACGGTTTTTCAGACCGTCCATTAAACCAAGTAATTGGGCAACAACTCGCTTTTCAACATCACCCTTAGTTTCTTCCCGTTTTGTAGCAATGGCATCAATTTCGTCAAAGAAAATAATCGCGGGAGCGTTCTTTTCTGCTTCTTCAAATTTCTTTCTTAAATTTGCTTCTGATTCGCCGTAAAATTTACTGATAACTTCCGGACCGTTAATTAAAATGAAATGGGAATTGGTTTCCGAGGCAACTGCTTTCGCTAATAAGGTTTTTCCTGTTCCTGGAGGGCCGTGTAATAATACTCCTTTCGGTGCTTCAATGCCTAGTTTTTGAAAGATTTCAGGATGTTTTAAAGGTAGTTCAACCATCTCGCGAACTTTTTTAATTTCTTCTCCTAAACCGCCAATATCTTCATAGTTAACCCCTAAACTAAACGCTTCCTCATCTTTTAATTCTACTGCTTGAGGATTGAATTCAATTTCTGTTTCTTGGGTAATCAGAGTAATTTCTTTTTTAGGGACAGTATCAACGACAACAAATTTAATGTCGCCAAAACCAAAGCCAGCAAATTGTGATTCCATCATGTTAAAGATGTTACTAATATCTTTTCCCTGATATTGAACTTTTCTCCTTCCGCCACCTAAAGAAACGATGTCCCCTTTAATGACTGCTTTTCCTAGTAAACCTTGCTTGAAAACATGGGGATGGGCTTTAACCATAATTCCTTTAGAAGCGGGAGCAATGGAAACTT
The DNA here is from genome assembly GCA_018812355.1 of Nanobdellota archaeon. GTDB lineage: Archaea > Nanobdellota > Nanobdellia > Woesearchaeales > GW2011-AR9 > JAHJDQ01. Next base: position 3,389 of record JAHJDQ010000119.1, read on the forward strand.
TTTTAGCAACTTTCAATTCTACTTTTTTAACTGAAACAAGTTCGCCAATAGAAGTTCTGGCGTTTCTTCTTGTATTACCGTCCATGCGGATAATGTTCAGACCAATATCTCCTGGATAAGCGCGGTCAACAACGGCAGCAGTAGTTCTTTCTCCTTTAATCTCAACGACGTCTCCCGGATTAACGCCAATTTGTTTCATAAAAGTACTGTCTGTTTTGACAAGACCACGGTTAACATCGTCTTGCACAGCTTCCATTACTTTTAGTTTAATTTCAGGATTATTCATAGAAAGATTAGTGAGATTTCTCTTTTATAAAGATTATGGTGTTAGATGTCGCAGAAGAAGTAAATAGTCAAAATAAAATATTCAAGAGCACTACGCACGGCGCGATTATGAGCTCCTCTACGAGAATCTCATGCGCCTCAATTGGCGGTAGTGCTCTTGTAAATAAATGTAAAGAAAGAAAAATAA
>JAHJDQ010000120.1 GCA_018812355.1 Nanobdellota archaeon
ACACAAACAGTTTCTCCCTCTCCTGTAATATTGTAACCATTAACAGATAAATTCCAAACATCATCAGCATTAATTTGCGGAATACTCGTAGCTAAAGTAGTGTAAAGCACCCGATTAAGATGAACTTCTTTAACCTGCGGATCATTTTTTAATTTTTCTAAACCTGCCCGAGTAACTTTTCCACTGAAGCCATTAATAATCGAATATTGATGCGCTAAATCTAAATCATAATCTTCCTCATCAACATTAAGACTTTCACGAGCCATCGCTCCTCTTACTCTGTTATTGCTGTTTATTCTAATACCATCAACTTCTTTATTCTTAATTTTTAAATTAGTTAAAACATCTTCTTGCACATTCTTTATCCTTTCTTTTCTATCAATAGAATTAACATTCAAACTACTTTCATCATTCAAAACAACAATTACATCAACTAAATCATCATTAGCTAAAACCTGAGCAACTTCTCTTTCGACATCAGCAGCCGCAACAAAACTAACTAATAAAACACTAACTAACAAAACCAATAATAATACAACTAAACACCCTTGCCGATTCATATTTTATACAACCATCAATTAAATCATCAATAAACTACTTTGACTATGACTATTACTATTTAACAAAATCGAACCGATTCCTTCGCCGATGTTAAAAGCAAAATTTGTTGATAATCCTGCCAATAATTCAAAAAAACTTATTTCTCGTTGATACGTCACAAAATCAACTTTCTCTAAGCCGTAAGTTTCTTTGATATATTCTTCAACTGTATCCTGATCTCCTAATTGATCAACTAAACCTAAATCTAACGCTTCCACTCCTAAAAAAATCTCACCTGTGGCTAATTTTCTAACTTGTTCTTCACTAAGTCCTCTATTTTCAGCAACACCGCTAATAAAATAATCATGAATCTTGTTCACGACTCGTTCTAATAAAACCCGTTCATCATTCTGTAATTGTTTGTAAGGACTAGCCAATTCTTTAAACTCGCCCGCATTAACTTGTTCATAACCAACTCCGTATTTATCCATCAAACCGGAAAACTCTAGCCATGATGACTTAACTCCAATACTACCAGTTATTGACATTCTATTTGTAATAATATAGTCAGTAGCAGATCCTACCCAATAACCACCTGATGCACCTACTTCCCGAATTAACGCAACAGTTGGCTTTTTAGTTTTCTTGATTGCATTAACAATCTCGTCCGTTGCTACGGGAGAACCACCAGGAGAATTAATCTCTAAGTAGATCACTTCAATTTGGGGATTCTTTTCTGCTTGCTCAATAAAATTAACCGTCGTCTTTGAAGATAAAGTTTGACTGCCTAATCCTCCACCGCCATTACTAGTTATCTCACCCTCAATTGGAATTAAAGCAACATTTCCAAATTTAGCACCATCAAACATTTTCATGCTTAACGGAAATAAAACAAAACCAATAAAAAATACAGCAATAATCGTTAGTAGAATAGCTTTTCCTCTATTTCTGTTCTCATTCACCCTTTTCATTACACTAAATTAAATTTAATACATATATAAATCTTTTTACTTACTATAGACCCACTCACCCACTGGACGTTTCCGTAGGAAACTCACGAACGTAACGCAGTGGAGTGACTTGAAAGTCTGGATAGAGTTTATATACTAATAAATTCTTGAGAATAAATGAAACCAGCCAAACAAATTAATTATCCTAAATTAAGTGGGAATTTGGCATATCTATGTGGAGTTCTTGCAGGTGATGGCTATATTGGAATAAGAGAACACAAATATGATTATGTCGTTAACTGTGGAGGTAATCCAAAAGATGAAAAAGAATTTTATGATGAAGTAATCGCGCCGTTATTCTTTAAGTTATTTGAAATAAGCATCAAACCAAAATTATTAGGAAAAACTTATGGATTTAACATTTGGTCTAAAAATTTAGTTGAATTTCTTATAAATGAAATAGGTTTGCCGAGAAGTCCAAAAAATAATTTGTCATTTCCAAAAATATTTTATCATGATAAAAAATTAGCACTTCATTTTATTAGAGGAGTTGCTGATACAGATTTCTCATTCAAATTAAAACGTAGAAATTATCCAGTTATTTCAGGCTCGGCTAAGAGTAAGATTTTCATATTGGAAATTTCTACAATTCTAAAAGAAAACGGTTTTAAAGTTGTTAATTGTTTTGATTATAAAATTAATGATAAACGCCTCAAAAAAGGTTATAATATCATCAACCGAGTCGAGTTAAATGGACATAAACAGTTTTCTAAATGGGTTAATTTAATTGGTACAAGACAACCAAAGAATAGAAAGAAAATTCAATTATGGAAAAAT
>JAHJDQ010000121.1 GCA_018812355.1 Nanobdellota archaeon
CAGAGGTAATTTTTCAAAAACTTTTTTCTTAACTCCATTAATTTTTTTATCAAAACTTTTCTTCAATTTAGACAAATAATCTTCAGGTAATTTATCTAATTCTTTTGGTTTAGAAAACTCTTCATAAAATTTTTTAATTACCGTCAATGTTTCTTCTTCTAATTGCTTAGTATCTATTTTGTTTTTTTCTTTAATATGTTTGTCAGCTAATTTTAGAATATCATCTCTTATTTGTATAAATAAATTAGCAGCCACATTTTCAACATACGATAATTGATATTCATCTGTTATTCCCATCTCATTGCTTTCTAAATAATTCATAAACTTGTCTGCGTAATCTTCTAATTTATCATATTGTAAGTCATGTAACTTTCTTCTGAAATTTTTAATGATTGTTTCCCAAGGAATCCCCATAAATACAGCATTTCCAAACACCATTATACCAACGGGATGGTACTTAGATAAAGTAAATAATTTGTTTGCAGAATTGTAAATTTTATCTCCTTTTCCAATTGTGACTGCACTATCTGAAGCTAAAGCAACAGCTTCTTTATTCAAAATAGCAATTTCAGCAGTCATAACATATATGAGATAAGGAAGTTTTTAAATCTTCTTATTCTCTACTCATTTTTTACTCATTTTTTACGAAACCACAGTATGATTTATATATTAGAGTGTGTAATTATTAAAATTATGGCAATTTTTAGTTTGGAAACAGGAAAATTAAATCAAATAAGGAGATTAAATTTTAAACTGGAAAAAGAAATCCAGAGCTTAACAGAAGAAAATTTACTGACAATATTTAATTTGCACTTAGTTAGATCTGAATTTTCTTTAAATAATCTCAGAATAGATACTCTTGCATATGATAATGAAAGCAATAGCTTTGTCATTATTGAATATAAAAAGGATAAAAATTTTAGTGTTATTGATCAAGGTTATGCTTATCTTTCTTTGATGTTGAATAACAAAGCAGATTTTATTCTTGAGTATAACGAAAATTGCGATAAAAACCTAAAAAGAGAAAATGTTGACTGGTCACAATCCCGAGTTATTTTTATCTCACCTTCTTTTTCTAAATATCAACAACAAGCCATCAATTTCAAAGATTTACCTATAGAATTATGGGAAATATCAAAATATGATAGTGATTTGGTGCAATATACAAGGTTAAAATCCCCTGAAACTTCGGAGTCTATTAAGAAAATAAGTAAAAAGAGTGATGTTGTAGGGAAAGTGAGCGAGGAAGTTAAGGTTTACACTGAAGAAGATTTTTTAGTTAAGTCTTCAGAAGAAATTAAAAACGTATATCTCGAACTAAAAAATCAAATTCTTACAATAGATGAAAATATTGAAGTAATCCCTAAAAAGAAATATATTGCATTTAAATCTCAAAGAAATTTTATTGATATTTTACCACAGAAAAATCAAATTAAGTTTTGGTTGAACTTAAACAAAGGTCAATTAGATGATTCAAAAGAAGTAGCAAGAGATATTTCAAACATAGGACATTGGGGCAATGGAGATTATGAAATTATTTTCTCTTCTATTGAGGATTTGCCATATTTGATAACTTTAATTAAACAGAGTTATGACAAAAACTCTTAAGTTCTTTTTATTTTAGAAAAAATAGACTTCCAAATTCTTCTATCAGCTTTTATGGTTCTTTCCATATGTCCATCCAAAAATATGTGGGAAGAAAAAGCGAGAATTCCAATTAATGTGGATATCCAAGATAAAGTAATTATAAAGAGGATTAATGAAGCTATGGCTCCGAATGTAAAAGTATGTGGAAAATGTCTATGATCCCAACTATCTTTAGCAAAAGTCCAGTGATAAATCTCTAATATTAAAAGAGAGAGAAGTATCAAAATCGAAGAAAAGTTAAATGGGATTGCTTTCAAGATAACTGCCAATACTGCTAACACCGAAGCAAAATGAAGAAGCCAGCTTATTCGAGCTGATTTGTTGTCTACATCTGGAAGAAGACTAAAAATAAAAACAACAATTATGTTTGTTATTAGAAAATTACCTCCGAATACATTGACATGAAAAATAAAATAGAGTATTGCTGATAGTATTCCTGCTACAATAAAACCAATAAATAAATGTTCGTGATAGTTTCCCATAGTTTGTTAAATAATAATGTTGCTATAAATAATTATCTAATCACTTTTCCTTGCCCCCAATTCTGTTAGTTAGTTTACAAGAAAAAATTTGGGAGAGCAAAGCGAACCTTTTAATTCCCGTTATCGGATAGTTGCTTGTCAATTTCCGATTGTCAGAATTAAACGAAAGCACCAATGTTTAGATTTTCAGCGTAGCCCGTAGCTTTTCCGAAGAAATTCGTTTGAGCTTTGCATGGGAAAACAAGAATTTCATCTGAAAAGTTGGCGTTTTTACCGACGACAAGGCAAATAAAAAATTACGCATAACGATGTTATGTCGCCTCGGGTTCACCCCGAGGTCGAGCGTTAGCGAGAAGTCAAATTTTCATTTCGTCCAAGGGCAGGGTATAGAAAGGCGAGAAAACTCACAAACATATTTAAATAATTGTTGATATTTTTAATTTTATTATGAATACACAATTAACTTTTTCAATAGATGACTTAGGAAAATTCTTGCATACTCTAGAAAAGAGATCAGAGAAGTCAGCGTCATTAATGAAAACAAAGTTTGAGGAATTGGTAAGAGGTTCTTTAAAAAGATGGGATTTTAAGAGAAAACATGGATTTGTTCCAACAAATGTTACTTTTTCTCCAACTTATTGGTGTAATTTAGAATGTTTAGATTGTTACTCTGGTTCTTCAGATGATCAAAGAGAAACATTAAATGATGAAACTACAGATAGAGCAATAAATGAAAGTTCAGAGAAATGGTCAACTTTATTTTATACAATAACTGGAGGAGAATCTTTACACCATGCTCTTAAAATTGCTAAAAGAAATCCAGATAAACTTTTTCAATTATATACTAATGGAACTTTAGTTACTGAGAGGATTGCTGAAAGAATTGCTCAATTAGGCAATCTTTTTCCTCTAGTTAGTATAGAAGGTTCTCAGGAAGAAACTGATAATGTTAGGGGCGGAGGAACTTATCAGAAAGTTATAGATGCTATGGACATTCTTACTGAGAAAAATGTTGTCTGGGGAATTGCTTTTACTTTAACCTCTAATAATGCTGATGTTTATGATAATGGATTTTTAGATGATTTTATTTCTAAAGGTGCTTTAGTTGGAAGATTTTTAACATATATGCCAACAGGTAGAGAAGCAGATTTTGAAAGAGTTCCATCATCTGAACAAAGAAATAAACAAGGAGAAGCATTAAGAAAAACAAATGGTACCGAATTTTATGGATTAGATTATTTGAATAATCCGGGATTATTGAAAGGTTGTCAAGTTTCTGGATTACGATATTTTCATATTGATCCAAAAGGAGAAATTTATCCATGTGTTTTTCTTCCAATTCCGGCAGTATTTAATCTTAGTGACGCTTATGATGGTGTTTATTCGAGAGAAGGTTTAGATGTAAATTGTCTTGAAGATATTTTGGTAAGAGATCCAATGTTAAGATTGAGTAGAGAAATAGCGAAAAAGAGGGATTATCGCAAATGTTGTTTGGTTATTGACAATCCTGATGAATTTAGAGAAGCCTGTTCTCAATTAGCAAGGAATTTTCCTAGAAGTGAGTTTGGTTCTTTTTTTGAATCTGGATATGGTCAACAATTATTGGAGACATATCAAGAGAGATTATTAGAGTTTTCTCGCCGTTAGTTATACTTTAGTTTGTTTTAGTTAAAGTATCGTTACCCTGCCCTCTTTTAGTTTACAAGAAATGAAAATTTTATTCGACATAACTCTATATAAGCCTAAGTGTTTGGATTTAGGGCTTATGTGGACTGAAAGTCCAACATTTTAATGCTCATAAAAACATAATTTTATACCATCAC
>JAHJDQ010000122.1 GCA_018812355.1 Nanobdellota archaeon
CTAAATAAAAAATAAATTAAAGTATTCATTCTTTCTCAGCTAAATATTTCTCAGCTTCAATCGCCGCCATACAACCAGAACCAGCAGCAGTAATTGCTTGCCTAAATTTAAAATCCTGTACATCACCCGCTGCAAATACTCCCTCAACACTAGTATGCATAAAACGATTAGCTTCAAGATAACCTTTATTTAATTTCAACATCCCTTCAGCAAATTTTGTATTAGGAACATGACCAATCGCTAAAAATACCCCTTCACATTTAAAATCAGTTATCTTTCCCGTCTTCGTATCTTTCAATTTAACTCCAGTAATAAATTTATCATCTCCTAAATATTCAACCACTTCGTTATTCCAAACAATCTTAATCATTTTATTTTTACGCACTTTATCTTGCATAATTTTAGAAGCTCTAAATACATCTCTTCGAACAACTAGAGTAACTTTACTGGCAAATTTAGTCATGAACAAGGCTTCTTCTATTGCCACATCACCTCCTCCAACAATAATCACTTCTTTACCTTTGTAAAAAGCACCGTCACAAGTGGCACAAGTACTCACTCCTCGCCCTTTATACTTTGCCTCAGAAGGAATCCCTAACCATCTTGCCGAAGCACCAGTAGCGATAATCAAAGTTTTAGTTTGAATTCTTTTCTTCCCTAAGTCTAATTCAAAACCATCCTTAATCTCTTTAAAACCGTTCATAATACCATACTCAAATCTGGCTCCGAATCTTTCGGCTTGTTTTTTACACTTCTCCACTAAGTCAGGACCAGTAATCCCCTCAGGAAAACCTGGAAAATTATCCACTTCTGTGGTATACATCAACTGACCGCCTTCTTCCGGACCTGAAAGAACTAAAGGTTTTAATTCTGCCCGAGAAGCATAAATTGCCGCTGTACAACCAGCAATACCTGAACCTAAAATCACTATTTTTTCCATTTCATCATTCCTCTTAAATTAGCTTTCAAAAAATGTTTTATAAGCTAAATAAGCACTGTAAACATCAACTTTACTAGTTAGTTCATTCGGAGAATGCATTCCCAAGACGCAAGGACCAACATCAATACAATCAAGACCATACTTAGCCACAAATTGAGCAATCGTTCCTCCTCCGCCAATATCAATCTTGCCTAATTCTCCTGTTTGCCAGACCACTTTTTTCTGATCTAATAAGCTAATTAACCAACTCATATACTCGCTACTTGCATCTGTCGTTCCGTACTTACCGCCGCCGCCACCATATTTTTCTACACTTACCCCATGGCCAAGTAAAGAAACATTGGTAGCATCATGAGCTTCTGGAAAATTTGGATCATGAGCTGCCGTGACATCAGCACTAATTGATTTAGAATTTTCAAAAAGCTTGTGCACAGCACCTTTATGATTACATGATTTTACCAAGTCAAGTAGAAAGTTTTCTAAAATTCGGCTATCCGCTCCAGTATTGCCCATACTACCAATCTCTTCTTTATCAACAAACATTCCAATTACCGTTCTTTTTGCATTAGAATCAAGCAGAGCTCTCAGAGTAGTAAAAGTGCAAACCCGATCATCTTGACCATAAGCAGAAATCATTGACTTATCAAAACCAATCTCGCTGGGTTTATTAGCAGGGACAAATTCCACATCAGCACTAATAAAATCTTTTTCGATAACCCCATACTTTTTGTTTAAAATCTCCAGAATATTCAGTTTCACTTTTTCTTTGATTTCTTCGCTTCTTACCGGAATATTCCCGACGACAATCCCTAACTGTTCTCCCTCAACAATCTTCGTTCCTTTCTTCTCTAACTGTTCTTTAGCTAAATGAGGTAATAAATCAGGAATAATAAACCTAGGTTCATTATCATTTTCTCCTAAAGAAAATTCAACTTTGCCTTTTTTTGTATGCGCAACTACATACATTGCTAAAGGCATATTCACCCAATGATATTTCTTAATTCCACCATAATAATGACTTTTCAACAGACACAACCCTTCTTTTTCTACAAAAGGTTGAGGTTTAAGATCCAGTCTTGGAGAATCAATATGCGCCCCTACTAATCTAAAATTTTCTAAAGAACTTCCAATTTTGGCACAAAACACACTTTTCTCTTTAAAAATTTTGTAGACTTTATCCCCCTTTTTACAATTGTTTACTTTAGCCAAATCTTTAAATCCTTTCTTTGTTAACTCTTTGACTATTAATTTAACCGCTTCTCTCTCTGTTTTAACTCTCGTTAAAAAATCAATATAACCAGTGCAGAAACGAAAAACAAGGTCTTTATTTAGCCCGTCCCAGGCTGACTTCTTTTCATAAGCCAAATCTAATTGTAATTTTTTTAATTTGGAATCATTGGTTTTCATATTAACACCTCACTTCCTATAATTAATAATAAACTTATAAACTTTTAGTTAATTATCATGAATAACGTTCAAACTTTACTTTTTCTGGCGCCACTCCCTCTTCTAACAATAAATCTTTAACACTAACCACTAACTCTTTAATTCCACAAATGTAAAAAGTTTTCTCCTTAAGGTTCTTTGGCAAGTGTTTCTGCACTCTTCCTGTCTTTCCATCCCATTCTTCTCTGGTTAAAGTAGGCAAGTAAATAAAATTTGAATACTTTTTCTCCAACTCTTGTAATTCTTTATGTAAAATTAAATCTTCTTTTTTCTTCACGCTAAATAAAAGCACAAACTTTTTTTCTGAAAACTTTTCAACATTATTCGCAACTATATTATAAAGTGGAGCTAACCCACAACCACACCCAATAAACCAATGTTCTGGACTTAAGTCAGGAGCAAATGTAAAATGGCCCAAAGGCCCTTTAACATTAAATTCTTGGCCAATTTTCATTTTTTCAAAAACACTTCCCGCAAATCCTCCCAAAATAATCTTAATCAGAAAAACCACCCCTTTATTTTCTTTATCATAATCAAAAATCGAATAAGAACGGGGCTTTCTTTCTCCCTCTTTTTCAATCATGAACGTTAGAAATTGTCCCGGCTGAAATTCTACTTCTGTTGAGGAGGAGAAAGTATACTTAAAAACATCATGAGTTAACTTCTCTTGCTTAATCAACTTAATTTGGAACGATTGCACCATTATTTTTTTATTTTTTATATTATATATAAAGCTTATGAGAATTAAACCTTTAACAAACTACTTCTTCCATGATTTCAGAAATTCTTTTACTCTTTTTTCTCCTCGCGGAGCAGCTTTCTCTCCTAAAGTGTAATAAATCTTCTCAACAACACTCCCCCAAGAGAAGTTTCCTTGTTCTTGTTCAATCTTGTGCATTTTAATCTCTTTTGTCTCTTTTCCCTTACGTAGATGATAATAAACACTCCTTTGCGTTACCGTCGGAAAGATTTCATTATAAATTTTAGCAATCTGATATCCATATCCCTGACCGAGATAATAAAGAATTTCAACAACATTCTGTCTAATCACACTTTTAGTTGGCCGCCCTTTTTTCATGATTATTTGAAATCTCCTGCATTTATATTTATTTCTCTTCTAGTTGAGCAAACTTTATATATTTCAAAAACACTGAACGATTTGGTGGTGCAAAAATGAAAGCTTTTGTTCAAATTTCTTTAAAAGAGGGCAATGAACGACGTTTAGTCAGAGAACTACAGAGTTACAGCCAAATTAGAAATACTTATCTCCTTTTTGGAGAATGGGACATTATGGCCGAGATTGAAATGTCCTCAGCTGAAGAGCTTGCTACTTTTGTTCTGGAAAAAATAAGATCAAGGCCGGATGTAAGATTAACCAGCAGTTTAATCGTTGCTGGCCAATAGATTTATTAACTTCTTTTTCTTTTTTCTGATTATGTCTAAACCTTTACTTTCCAAACAAAAACAGAAACAAATTGCTCAAGAAAGAATCAAGATTCTCTTTGATCAAGCAGAACAAGCTTTCCAAAAAAATAAAGCTCTCGCTAACCGTTACGTTACTTTAGCTAGAAAGTTGGCGATGAAAGTTAAATTAAGTATGCCGCGAGAATTTAAAAGAAAATATTGTAAACATTGTTATAAATACCTTAAACCTGGAATAAATGCCAGAATAAGAACCAGAGACAGCAAAGTAATCATCTCTTGCTTTGAATGCAAAAAATTTACTAGAATTCCGGTAACCAAAAAGAAAAATTAACTCCCTTTCTCCGTCAACTCTTCCCTTTCCGCATCTAACATTAATTTCTTCTCAACTCTAGCTACAACATGCCGAATTTCCTGAATTGCATCGATATTAGCCGAAATACTATCAACCCCTTGATGTACTAAAAATTTGGCCATTTCTGGATCTGAACCAGCCTGTCCGCAAATACTACTCTTTACTCCATACTTCTGACAAACTTTAATTACTTTAGCGATCTCACCCAAAACAGCCGGATGCAGTTCATCAAAATGTTTAGCAATCATACTATTGTTTCGATCTAATCCTAAAGTTAACTGTGTTAGATCATTCGTTCCAAAACTAACAAAATCTATCCCCTCTTGACATAACTCTTCCATAATCCAGCAAGCCGCCGGAGTCTCGACCATAATTCCGAAATCAACATCTTGCGATGGTTCCAAACCAACAGAACGCATTATTTCTTTCGCTTTCTTAACTTCGTTTACATTAATAATAAAAGGCAACATCACCCCAACATTATCTAGACCTTCATCATGTAATTCTTTGATTGCCTGAAACTCCGCTTTCAATATCCTAGGTTCATCAAGTAAACGACGAATCGCATGCCAACCAATCATCGGATCGGTTTCTTTTGGCTATTTATCACCCCCTTGTAACCCACGATACTCATCAGTCCTTAAATCAGAACATCTGACCCATACTGGTTTGTGCTGAAACGCTTTAGCAATCTTACCAATTCCCTCTTTTAACAGATTAACATAATCCTGATCTTTATCCTGGCGAATATATTCTGCCGGATGCACTCCTCCCTTAGCAATAATGATTTCTAACCTCACCAACCCAATGCCATCAGCATGCGTTGTTGCTGCCCTCTCAGCAGCTTCTGGTAAATCTAAAATTAGTTTTATTTCTGTAGCTGTAATTATTTCCTCTCCAGAAACCACAGTCTTAACCAGTTCTTCTTTAATTTTTATTTTTCCTTCGTAAACAATACCCTTAGTTGCATGCACTGTAATTATTTGTCCATCCTGCAAAACCTCAGTGGCATGTTCCGTCCCCACAACACAAGGAATCCCCATCTCTCGCGAAACAATCGCCGCATGACAAGTCATTCCACCTTCATTAGTAACAATTGCCCCCGCTTTCTGCATTGCCGGCACCCAATCAGGAGTAGTCATCTTCGCAACTAAAATATCACCTTTTCCAACTTTACTTAACTCAGCCGGACTGTTAACCACTTTTACCGGTCCAGCATAAACTCCTCGCGAAGCTGTTTCACCTTTTAACAAAATTTTCCCTGCTCCCTCTACATCAAGAGAACGCTCCTCTTTTTTTTCTTTAAATGTGGTTACCGCACGAGATTGTACAATATAAATTTCATTTTTTTCAATTGCCCATTCAATATCCTGTGGTAAGTTATAATGCTCTTCAATTTTTTTGCCTAACCGGGCCAATTCTTTAATCTGAGAATCTGGCACAATCTGTCTTGTTTGTAACTCTTCAGGAATTTTTCGGTTCTCATTCTCTCCTTCTTCATTCCGATACATCCCAATCTCCTGTTTCTTCACTTCAATTTTTTTAATCGTTTTAGTTTCCTTATCCACTAAATAAAAATCGGGACTCACTGTTCCTGAAACAATCATCTCCCCTAATCCATAAACTGCTTCAATGACAATTTCATTTTCAACATTAGTCGATGGATTAACTGTAAACATCACTCCAGAAGTTTCTGAATTAACCATTTTCTGCACAATCGCCGAGATCAACACTTTATCCTGGGCAAACTTGTTTTTTTCCCGATAATAAATAGCTCTTGCCGTAAATAAACTTGCCCAACACGCTCTTACTGCCGCAACCACATTATCTTTTCCTTTAATGTTTAAATAAGTAGCTTGCTGTCCAGCAAAAGAAGCATCTGGTAAATCTTCCGCCGTTGCCGAACTTCTTACTGCTACAAAAACATCCTCAACTTCTAATAAATCATGCGCATCTTTTCCTGCTCCTAACAATTCATAATTATCTTTGATCTCTTCAATAATCTCTTCCGGGATTTCTGTAGCAATAATCAACTCTTGAATTTTCCTGGCGACTGCTTGTAAATTTTCCGTTTCTTCAATCTTTAATCCTATTAACAATTCCTGAATCTTATTTTTTATTCCTGTTTTTTCAATAAAATATCCATAACCTTGCGCCGTAACTGCAAATCCTGGTGGAACCGGCAGGCCAAGATTAAACATAATCCCTAAATTCTTGCCCTTACCTCCTACTGAACCAATATCTTTCTCAGAAATATCTTTAAACCATTTAACATACATTTGTACACCTCTTATAATACCACTTAGAAAATTAGGGATTATTTAAAGATTGTCTTAAATGAATGATAAATCAATCAATTTTTTCAATTTTTCTTCTAAAATATCCAATAAACCATTGACTTCTTCATTCCGTTTATCTTTCGCACTTCTAATATTTCTCTCAACAAGTTTTTTTTCAGCAGTTATATCAATAATACAATTCTTACTTTTTCTTCTTTTAATAGCTGCTATTGTTGCTTCTAAACCAGGTAAAAAAGCATTAATCCTCAACCCAAACATATTGTCTTCATTCTTTTCTTTAATGCTTTCAACCAATAATTGTATCTCAGCTTTAAGATCTTTAAGTTCAGTCATCTTCTTCTAACTCTTCCCCAAAATCATCTGTATCGTCATAAGATTCATCAATCTCGGGTTCTTTTTCTGCTTCCATTTCTTCAGCAGAAACAGTAGCAAATTTTTTTTCCCTTACCGGCTTTTCCAGTTTTTCAACCACTTCAGCAAAACCAACTTTCTCGAGAACTTTAGTGATTCTGATCTTCACATAATCTCCTTTTTTAACATGAGGTACAAACAAAACAAAACCTCTAACTCGCGCAATACCGTCGCCTTTTTCACCAACAGCATCAATATTTACTTCATGTGTCTCTCCTGCTTTAACAGGAGCACTATTTTCATTCATTTAAACGTACCTCCAAATATGTTCATTACTAGATTAGAATTAGACATTTGTAATTTTTTTCTGATTATTCATAACTTTAATTTAAAGAATAGGCTTATTTTATTTAAAGGTTATGTAAAATCATCAAAAATCAACCTCTAACTAAATAATTCTCTTCAAATGTTTTTCTTCTTTCTTTAAAGAAAATTCCAAAAGGGATTTTACCTGCCTGAGCATAATCCCATTTTCTAGCTTCCTCTACCGCTTTGACAAAAAGCATTGGTTTAATTTGATAAGAATTTTCCCTAACAAAAGTAGAACAATCATGATAAACTTTACAGGGCTGAATAATCTCAACAAATGAAAAACCGGAATGTTTGATTGCTTCACCGATAACAAAAATTAATTGTTTTGGATCTAACGCTGATACTCTAGATACAAAACTAGCTCCTGCTTCTAGCGCTAAGACCACGGGATTAAGTGCTTTTTCTTGCACACCAAAAGGATGGGTTCTTTCCACAAAACCTTTCTCTGTGGTTGCCGTCGCTTGTCCTGTTGTTAATGAAAAAACTTGATTATTATGCACTAATAAAGTCATGTTAATGTTAGACCTACAAGCATGGATAAAATGACTTAAGCCTTCACTAAACGCGCCGCCATCCCCACTAAAACAGAGAACTTGAAGTTTAGGATTTCCAACTTTAACCCCAAAAGCAGTTGGGATTGCTCTCCCATGCAAACCATAAAATCCGGAAATATCTAAATAATCATAAATCTTACTATTACAACCAATGTCTGTTACCATCGCAAAATCTTCTTTTTTATAATTAGACTTAGTTAAGTTTTCTAATACTTTCTTCACTGCTGCCTCAATCATAAAATTGGGACAACCTGGACACCAAGTATTTTCATTCTTTGTTTCAAACATTCTTAAGCCTCTTCACAATTTCTGCTGGAGTAAATGGCCGACCATCATACTTTAAAATTAAATTTTTATTTTTTATCTGATAAACTAAATTAGTCGTAATTAATCTTGCTAATTGTCCAGAACTATTATTCTCTAAACAATACACTGTATCTGCTTTCTTAAAATAATTGCTAACTTCTATTGGAAACGGCTCAAGACATTTTAAATGTAAATAACTAAACCCTTTTAAATCCTTTAAAGCGTCTAAGATCGCCCCTTTAGTAGAGCCAAAGCTGACGATTAATTTTTTCCCTTTCCCATAAACTTGGTAAGTAGTAAGTTTCTTTACTTCTCTTACCAATTCATCTCTTTTTTTATTTCTTTTATCTACATTTTGCTTTATCTGAACAGCATCTTCAGTCGTATTCCAGAACTGATCATGCTCATAACCACTCCTCTTAAAGATTCCTCTCCCGGCAAATTCTTTTCTTAGTGGAATTTTTAAATTTACTTTATCCAACTGAGTAGTATAAGCTGATTCAGCCAGATGTTTATCAGTTAATATAATTACCACTATTCCAAATTTTTCCGCTAAGTAAAACGCTTCCCTTGTTTGTTGATACACTTCAGCAGAATCTCCTGGAGAAAAAACTACCCGCGAAAAATCACCATGTCCAGCATAAAGAGCAATATTAAGATCAGACTGGGCAGTATAAGTTGGAACTCCCGTTCCCGGACCAGTTCTTTGCGCTAAATGAATCACTAAAGGCAATTCCGTTATTCCTTGTAAACTAATTCCCTCCGACATTAAATCAAATCCCCCACTAGAGGTTCCCGTCATTACTCGTCTGCCAGAAAAACTAGCCCCTAACGCTGCATTGATCACGGCAATTTCATTTTCTAATGAAATCACTATCAATTTATTGTTCTTCATCTTTTGTTCTTGAGCTAATAACGTTAACACAGTAGTAGAAGGCGTCATTGGATAACCAAAATACATTTCAAGTCCTGCATCGATCGCTCCCCTCATAATTGCCTCTGAACCAGATAACAACATTTTCTTACCAGAAATCTGAGGAAGTTTAACCTGTAAATTATAATCAAGAGAATAAAAATAATCAAAGGCTTCTTGATCTAAAGCATACAAACTTTTCTGACCAAACCTCTCTTTAAGTTCTAACTGAATCTCTTTTTTATCTAACCCAAGAACCTTACTTAAAAAGCCGACAAAGGCAATATTTTCTACTCTCTTAAACTTAGTAGTATCTAGAAACACACTTTTTTTTAAGCCTTTAAGTTTATCGGTAGCTGTAATTATTAACCCTTTTTTCTTTAATTGACTTTTATGCTGCTGATAAGTAGTTTCGTCTAAAGCAATCAAGAAATCTATCTCTTCATCATAGCTAGCTATTTCTTGATCAGAAAAACAGATCACATCAAAATTATGTCCTCCCCTAATTAAACTTTGATAATCCCGGTAATGAAAAACAAAAAAACCTTTCTTAACTAAAACTGCTGCCAAAATTTGACTAATCTGATTAATTCCTTGTCCCGCTTTCCCACCAATTAAAATGTTTAACCGCATCTTAACGTGCTAACCATCCCCCATCAACCACTAAAGTATGGCCAGTAACAAAATCAGAATCTGAAGAGGCAAGATAAACAACAGCCCGAGCAATATCTTTCGGCTCACCTACTCTACCAATAGGAGTTTGCGCCAGTAAAGTCTTTCTCTGTTTGGGATCTTTTAACATTCCCGCCGTCATTGGTGTCCTAATTATTCCGGGAGCAATCGCATTAACATTAATTCCTAACGGAGATAATTCTAAAGCTAATTCTTTTGTCATCGCAATTATGCCTCCTTTAGAAGCACAATAATCAGCAATGTTATCAAAACCAACAAATCCAGCAATTGAAGCAAGACTAATAATCTTACCTTTCTTTCTTTTAATCATATGTTCAGCAACTGCTTTGATACAAAGAAATACTCCTTTAAGATTAATGTCCAGAGTAAAATCCCAATCTGCTTCAGTTTTCTTTAAGATCGGACCAAAACGAACCACTCCCGCATTGTTAACAAGAATATCAATTTTTTTAAATTTTTTCAAAGTTTCTTTAACTAAATTATCAACTTCATCTTTTTTAGAAACGTCACATTGTATTGCTAAAGTTTTTGTTTTAAGTTTATGACAAGCTTTCTGACATTCTTTTAAATTTGGACTACAAATAACTACATTTGCTCCTTCCTTCGCCAACTCTTGAGCGATTCCAAACCCGATTCCTCTCTCTCCACCAGTAACAATGGCCACTTTATTTTTAAGTTTCATTATAATCACCTCTTTTTATAATTAATAATCTTATGATAATCATCAATTATTATTCTTTTTCTAAAGTGGAAGTATCCCCCATAGTTAAACCTAACTCTTGCGCTTTTAAAAACCTACGCACAATTTTTCCGCTTCGTGTTTTCGGCAAATCTTTTCTTATTTCAATCTCTTTAGGATACGCATGCCCCGCTAATCTTTTCTTGACAAATTTTTTAATTTCTTCCGTAAAATTTTTACTAGGTTTATAATCTTTAGCTAACACCACAAACGCTTTAATAATCTCACCAAGCAAAGCATCTGGTTTACCGATAACTGCCGCTTCCGCAATTCCTGGATGTTCAATTAAAGCCGACTCCACTTCAAACGGACCAACTCTCTCTCCCCTCGTTTTAATAATATCATCTGCTCTGCCAATAAACCAAAAATAACCCTCTTGATCTTGTAACGCTTTATCCCCTGAATAGTACCAACCTTTTTTAAAATAACTTTTATACTTTTTTTCATTTCTCCAAATCTCTTTCATCATTGAAGGCCAGCCCGGTTTTAAAACCAAATCTCCGGCATGATTAAGCACTTCCTTGCCCTTATCATTAAGAACCGCCGCTTTAACACCTAAGAAAGGTTTTCCCATTGAACCTACTTTCATTTTCAAAGTAGGTTGATTGGCAATACAAATCGCTCCCGTCTCTGTCTGCCACCAAGTATCATGAAAACTTAAACCAAACGCCTTTCTTCCCCATCTAATTGCTTCTGGATTCAGCGGTTCTCCGACAGAACACAAATAACGTAACGATTTTAAATTATATTTTTTTGGCAATTTAACTCCCGAACGCATTAACATTCTAATTGCTGTCGGAGCAGTATACCAAACTTTAACTTTATACTTTTTAATCAACGAATACCATTTATCTGGAGAAAATTTCCCTTCGTAAACTAAAGAAGAAACCCCATTAGACCAATTACCTAAAATTCCGTAAGCAATTCCCGTAACCCATCCCGGATCAGCGGTACACCAATAAATATCATTTTCTTTTAAATCCAATACCTTTTTTGCAGTTAAGTGTTGTTGCAAAATTGCTCCATGTTTATGAATTACTCCTTTCGGTTTTCCAGTTGTGCCAGAAGTATACAGCATAAACGCCGGATCTTCTGGTTTCATTGGTTTAACTTTAAATTCATCTGATGCTTTAGCCATTTCTTTTGAATAACTGATTTCATTTTTCTTAACTTTAATTTTATCAATTAGAATAATTTTTTTGAGTTTAGGTAAGTTCTTTTTGACTTTGTCTACTCTCCCTACTAATTCAGAACTAGTAATTAAATATTTTGCGCCACTATTTTTTAATCTATCTTCTAAAGCAGCATAACCAAAAGCTTGAAATAATGTCCCGGCAATTGCCCCTGTTTTTAATATTCCTAAGAAAGAGATGTATGTCTCAGGAACTTTTGGTAGAAAAATAAACACACGTTCTCCTTTTTTAATTTGTAATTTTTTAAGAACATTAGCAAATTTGTTTGACAACTTTTCTAATTCAGAAAACGTTAAAGTTTTTGCTTTTCCTCGATCATTCTCCCAATATAAAGCTGGTTTGTTAGCGTGATCAGATAAAGCATGTCTTGTTACAGCATTATAGGCAGCATTAATCTTCTCTCCTTTAAACCAGGCCAACTCATCATGATGAGTTTTCCAATTGAATTTTTTAGAAACTTTCGCACGAGTTCTATCTTTTCTTTTCAACTTTTTCATTCAATAACCTCTTTTTTACATTAGGCACAACTATAATCATTCTAATATTACATCTAAAATAAATTTAACATATTTAAACATTACTAAAAAGAGAAATGGTGTAAAGAAATTGAACGTCAAAAAAAAAAGAAAAATTAAAAATTAATTAACATCCTTTAATCCAGTCTCCTCCACATGGAAACATACTTCTCCATCAGCGAGATTAGGCGCATCAATTAACTTTGCTACTCTCGAACCTTTCTTCCCTTTACGAAGATAAATCCTAAATGTAGAAGCATGCGCAACAATATGGCCGCCGACAGATTTAGTGGGATCGCCAAAAAACTGTGCCGGATCAGCTTGCACTTGATTAGTAACGTAAACACAAATGTTATGTGTACAAGCTACTTTTGCCAAAGTGTGCATGTGCCGGTTTAATTTTTGCTGTCTCTCCGCTAAAGTTCCCCGACCAATATACTCGGCCCGAAAATGAGACGTTAAGGAATCAACTACTAACAATTTAACTTTCTTGCCTTCACTAATTAACGATTCGACTTTCTCTGCCAATAACATCTGGTGGTCAGAATTAAAAGCACGCGCCACCATAATCCTATTCAAAGCATCCTCTGGACAGATTCCCACTCCTTCAGCCAATTGTTTAATCCTTTCTGGCCGAAAAGTATTCTCCGTATCGAGGTAAACCGCAACCGCATCTGGATCTGTTGATAACAAATTAACACAAAGAATATGACCTACTTGCGTTTTTCCACTACCAAATTCACCGAAACACTCTGTAATAGCACTAGTTTCAAAACCGCCGCCCATCATCAGATTAAAAGCGTCACTACCAGTGCTAATTTTACAGACTAATTCTCTTTTCTTCAACACATCTGTACCAGTTTCAAAACCCATTTTCATACTTTCGCGAGCTGCATTAATCATCTTACGAGCAACTGCATCCGAAACACCTGTAGTCTCTACTAACTCACCGATAGTTGCAACTGCAACTGCCATTAAATCTCGATAACCAGCAGATTCTAATTTCTCCGCAGTTGCTGCACCTACTCCCGGTAAATCTTTAACGCCCGACTGTCTTATTTTTACTTCCATTATTTGTTCTTCCATTTTAATTACCTCTTAAATTTTATGCACTAGCAAATAATTCCTGTTCTTTAAAGACAAGAAATTCGTACGCTTTTTGTAAGACAACATTAGCTTTCGGCAAATCATTGATTCTTAAAGAATTAGTTGACTGCCATTGCCCTTCTTTGTTGGTATAACTTCTTTCAATGGCGATTGTTCGATACTCTGTTTCTTCTCCATTCGCAGTGTGACCTTTGTTAAGCCAAACCGTAGCAGAAATTGCTCCTGCTCTAAACTTTTTTTCAGGCAAATTACCTGAACCATTTTGTGTAGCTCTCGCTACTTTATTTTTTTCCATTTTTCTATACCTCTTGCTTTCGCGTTTTATTTCACCCACCAACAATTTTGCTGGCAGTGAGGTTACCCAATTTTCTGGGACAATAACTTCAGAACAAAACTGGTTTATAAACTCTATCCGAGGTTGTCCAGTGGGTGAGTGGCTTTTTTTTTACGTTCAAATAAACTTAGAATAAGTGTGGGGAGTGGCTCTCTAAAGCTTCTGTTTCCCAGTAACTGTAAGCACATCTTTCTCTTTCTTCAACCTAACTTCAGTTAAATCATTAATCACAATATCATTCCCCATCAAATAAAAGGAAATATTACGCAATTCCCAAAATCTAACCTTCTCCACTTCTTTAATATCCAACACTTCAAATGGTGCTCGACCTTTAAGATGAGGATTATTTTCTTGAAATAAACCAATAAACGCAGTCCACAATCCTTCTTTATCCTTTCCAGGCTTACGACTAATTATAATACTCTTAGCTTGAAAAGTTTTATCCATAAATTACTTGACGAAGCTCTTACTTTTAAATCTTACTAAAATTTTTTTCAGATGTAAATAGTAAGAAATTCCAAAACCGATTCCAAAGAAAATAAACGCTAATACTCTTGAAGTCCAAATACTCCCAATCAGATAACCTAAAAGAAACCCAATAATAATCAAAATGAATGGAAAAATAGGTTCTTTCTGATACTTAAAATAATAAATCCTTCCAGCAACTGCTCCACCGAATAAAACACAAAGGTAACTTAAAACAGCATTATTTAACAACACGGAAAGAATAAAACCAACTACTAAAAACACTAAAAAAAGTTCTTCCATCCACCTTTCTTCAACTTTTAAATTCATTTATTTCTCCGAACCAATTAACAGTTTAGTCACTCCTGCTCCTCCACTTAAAATAATCGCTAAAATTAACCCTATTTTTGTTCCCGTTAACAATAATACTGCTCCTAACAACACTGTAAATATAGCAATCACATACGTTACACGCGAACCAAAAAAAATGTTTAATCCATCTAATTGTGGTAAAGGTATTAAAGCACAAACCGCCATAATAATATTAAAAATCAACCCTTTTGAGAAAAAATAACTTTGCGGAAAGATATAAGCACCTACCGCAAAAACAATCGCTAAAATCATACTTCCTAAAATTCCCCATAAAGCGATCAACCCATTTTGACCATAAGAAAATCCATAACGAAACTCTCCCAATCTTTGCCTAACCATAAACGAAGCAACAATTCCACCAATAAAAATTAATGGCACCCTTCCTAAAGTAACAAAGCCGACAATTAACATAATCACTAATCCTGCCCACCAAATTTTAAACTCAGCTTTATAACCTTCTGTTAAAGCATAAATTTTCTGACAAGCAATTCTAAAATAAAATGAAACTGCCGCAATAATGAAGACTAAAAATAAATTTTTTACCCCAACTACTAAATCAAAAGTCTCACCGCCCCAATCACGGAAGGAAAAAATAAACCCAGCAATCAAAATTCCCACAATTAATCCAGAATGTTCCTGCCAGCTAAACCTAAAGTGTTCTTTCATCCGCGCTTGCAGCTCTTTTAGATTAACCATCTTTACCTAAATTAAATAATAGAACTATATAAAAATTACCTATTTCTACAAAATTAAATGTAAGAGCACTACCGCCAGAGGAGGCACATGAGTGAACGAAAGTGAGCTCATAATCGTGCCGTGCGTAGTGCTCTTGTTAAAACAAAAAAAATGAACTAAACTATTTCTTCTCTAACAACCACATCTTATGAATACTTTCTCCCCATAACAACTCTTCTTCCTTAAGCAACTTAAACTTTTGCGGAATTGTCACTGCCCAATTTTTGCGCCCAATCAAGAATAAAGTTCCCTTTGTTTTGAGAATGTAATTAGCCTGATAATAAATTTCATTTAAATGTACCTCATCTTTTGTTGTTACCTGAAAAATTACCCGATCGAAAGTTTCCTTGCCATATTTTAAATCTAAATCTTCAAAAGAATATTTGTTAATCTTTAAATCAACTTTAGCCAGCTTCGCATTTTTCTTTGCTGCATTAACATTAGCAATACCACTGTCAAAAGCTTCTATTTCTGATTCCGGAGAAAATAAAGCTGCTTCAATTGCAATCGCCCCATCTTTACAAAAACCAGATAATAATTTCTCATTTTTTTGAAAACCTGCTTTCCTGACAAAATAATAAGCAAGATCTCCCTTGAAAGAAGCAGAATGCGCAAACACCCGATAATCACGTAAATTTAATTCCCTCCCAGTATAATCTAAACCGAAAACTAATTTTTCTTTCGTATCATAAACAATAACTAAGTGGTCTGGTTTTTTGTAATCAATTTTTGTTTTAATTTTATTCTCTTCTAGAAGTGGAAATAATTGTTCTGTAATTTTCTTGGCAATTTCAATTCGATTATCCTGCCCTTTAACATTCTCCACTTCAATTTTTAATTTAATTTCTTCTTTAAAATAATCATTAAAACTAAATTTGTCAAAACTAACTTTCTCACCAATAACTTCTCCGAAAGGCAAGATAACTCTCTTCACTGCTTGTAATTTCGTTAATTTTTCCAATTCTTTTTGCTCAAATTCAAAACTTAACAAAGAACTATTAACAACAGCCTTAACCTTAAACTTTTCCTTCAATTCTTGTTGCGCTAACTTTTCTAATCCAGGATTAACAATTACGGCAACTTTCATTCTTGATTCTCAACATCCTCACTAGAATCATCTTCCTCATTATTTAGTTCATCAGTATCTTCTTCAACCGGATCTTCTTCAGTAGCTTCTTCAACCTCTTCCCTAATCTCTTCAGAAACTTCATCAATTACTTCAGCTTCTCCAACAACAACTTCTTCCTCATTGCTCTCGACGATTTCATCACTATCTTCGACGACAATCTTCGCCGAAGCTGCTAAAGTATCACCTTCATTCATCCGCATTACCCGAACTCCCTGCGTCGCTCGACCAATTACAGAAATACTAGAAACGGGTATCCTAATTCCAATTCCTTCCCGAGAAATTAACATTAACTCTTCTTCCTCACCATCAACTAATTTCACTGATTGCACCCAGCCATTCTTAGAAGTAATTTTTATATTTGTAACACCTTTACCACCACGATTACATAAACGGTACTCTGTAACTGGCGTTCTTTTACCATAACCTTTCTCAGTTAAGGTCAGAATGTTCTTACCTTCTTCTGCCACTAACATCCCGACAACTTCATCCCCAGAACGTAACCTAATTCCTCTAACTCCTCTTGCCGTCCGACCCATATGCCGAACATCCTGTTCCCTAAAACGGTTCGCCCAACCAAGTTTAGTTGCTAAAATAATCTCTTGCAATCCTGTCGTCCCTTTAACCCCAATTAAACTATCTCCCTCATCTAAATTAACTGCTCTGATTCCACCTTTCCTAGGACGAGAAAATTCAATTAATGGTGTTTTCTTCACAGTACCTTTTTTTGTCGCCATGAACAAATAACCTTCCGCAAAATCTTTCACTGGAACAACCGCTGTAATATTTTCCCCAGGAGACATTTGTAAAAGATTAGCAACATGTTTCCCTTTTGCCTGTCGACTAGTTTCCGGAATGTTATAAACTTTCAACCAATAAACCTGACTTTGGTCTGTAAAAAACAACAAATAATCATGCGTCGAAACCACATAAAGATTTTCTAAAAAGTCTTCATCTTTCGTTCCTGCTGCTTTAACCCCTTTTCCGCCCCGTCTTTGCGTTTTATAAGTGTCTAAAGGTAACCTTTTTACATAACCAGAATGGGTCATCGTCACAACAACAGAACTTTCTTCAATCAAATCCTCTAAATCAATATACTCATCCTCACCAGCAACAATTCTTGATCTTCTTTTATCCCCATAATCAGTTTTAATATCTTCTAATTCTTCTTTAATCAAACCTAATACTTTCTCCTCAGAACCTAAAATATCTTGATAATAGTTAATTTTCTCTAGTAATTCTTGGTGCTCATCGCGAATTTTTTCTTGTTCTAAAGAAGCTAATTTCTGCAAGCGCATTTCTAAAATGGCCTTTGCCTGAATTTCAGAAAGTTTATACTTGCCCATCAAAAAGTTCTTGGCTTCCTCAACTGTACGTGACTGTTTAATCTCAGGAATAATTTGATCAATATTATCTAAAGCAATTAATAATCCCTCTAACACATGAACCCTTTTCTCGGCCTGTTCTAAATCGTATTGTGTTCTCCTAATAATCACATCTTTCCTGTGCTTAATGTGTTCAGAAATAATTTCTTTCAATCCCAATAATTTTGGTTGATTGCCCACTAAAGCCAATAAATTAATTCCAAAAGTAACTTTTAAACGACTATATTTATACAACTGATTCAAGACCACATTCGGATCAACATCTTTCTTCAAATCAATTACAACTCTAATTCCTTCCCGATCTGATTCATCATTAATGTTTCTGATTCCGGGAACTTTTTTATTTTTCACCAACTCAGCAATATGAATAATCAAATCGGCTTTGTTAACTTGATAAGGAACTTCTTTAATCACAATTTTATTTCCTTCAATCTCACTAATCGCTTTAATGGTTACTTTTCCTTTCCCTTTAGCATAAGCATACTTTAAGGCATCTCCACAAGCTACCTCCCCCCCAGTCGGAAAATCAGGACCAGGAATAATTTGCATTAACTCATCAACAGAAATATCAGGATTATTAATTGTTTGAATCACTGCTTCACAAACTTCCGAAACATTATGTGGAGGAATATTCGTCGCCATTCCTACAGCAATTCCAGAAGAACCATTAATCAATAAATTAGGTAACTTGTTTGGTAAGACCGTCGGCTCTTCTAATGAACTGTCAAAATTAGGTTTAAAATCAACCGTATTTTTCTCAATATCTTTTAATAATTCCCCGGCAATTTTTTGTAATTTTGCTTCCGTATTGTGATTAACAAAACCATTAGCGATAAAGGAATGACAATGACTATCAACCCTAATAGAATAAACTTCTTCTTTTGGACACTTTGTAATTGTTTTAACTTTGTTAAAAAGGAAATTATTTTTAAGTAACCAGTTAATTAACGATTGATCATGTGGATTTAAAATAGTTTTTAGTTTTGTAAGGTTTTTTTGTAAGTTGTTATAACGATCAAAATTATTTTTTTTAATAAAATAATTTTTATAGTTCTTACGCAAATACTGATTGAGATAAGGGATGTAATCAAGCTTACTCATTCGACTTAAATTGGCCGATTCAACTTCTTTTAAGATTTCTTTTTTTCTCAGAGAAAAAAAGCCAATTTCTTTCTTAAAAATAAGAACATTAGATGCTTTAGGAATAATTAAACGAAAACAATTATTCCTCTTATCAGACCGGGGAGCACTTGTAATAATTCCAAAATTTAATAGAACAACTTTCAATTGATCAATCAACTTTTTACTTTTGGAATCATAAAATAAGTGCATTGATTTTCCGCCATGTCGACGGTCAGTAACACACTTAACAGAACCATCACCTTCATATAAAGCTTGGAGAAAGCTTTTGATAACTTCTTTTTTTGATTTAAGAATAATGTGAGGTATCTCTTTAAAATCTGACTTTACTTTCTTTAATCCTAAATTGATCAAAAACCGGACAACTTTTTGATGGTATAAATCTAGTTCCAAACATCCCTTTAGATTTCTTTCGTATAAAGTAACTCCTGGGAAATTCTCAACAATACACTTTTTAACTTTATTATAGTATGATTTATCTTTGTTGATAAAGAGAATTTTATTCTGATGAAAACTGCCCTCAGCCACTAAGGCACCCAATAAAAAAGCCAATGATTTGTTAATCTGTTTTGGTAGAGTAACATTTTTTTCCTTTCTCTTAAACGTAGGAACATAACTTTTCAAAGAAGGATTTGATTTGCTAAATAAAAAAGAATTACGGTTAATCAGAACATAATCATTTTCAGTAATATCCATTAACAATTTCCATTGAAAAGTAGGCATACCAAAGGGGTTCTGTTCCCAACAAAGAACTGGATGATTATAACTTCCCTTAATAGAATAGCCTTCATTTGTAATAACTTTGATGATTTCGTGTTTTCCAGAATTAAAGAATTTGCTAGCTTTTTTAGTTTCACCTTGATAATTTAATATTTTAAGATTAATTTTATCTTCTTTCTTACTAGAAATTTCTTTAATCGGCACCATCCCTTGATTGGTTAGCACTAAAGTATCTCCTGTAACACAATAACGGTAAGCTGCCGCTTTATCTCCATCCATACTCCCAAAATTTCCTTGGCCTTTAATCAAAGGATAACGTAAAGAAAAATCTTGAGCCATTCTTACTAAAGCATCATAAACTGAAGCATCGCCATGAGGATGGAACTTACCAAGAACATCTCCAACAATCCGCGCACATTTCTTGGAAGGTTTGTTATAAAACATACTCATCTGATGCATCGCATAAAGAATCCGTCTATGAACAGGCTTCAAACCATCCCGTACATCTGGCAGAGCCCTACCAACTATTACAGACATTGCATAATTAACATAAGCTTCTTTCATCTCCTCTTCAATCACACGAGGAATAATTTTATCATTCTTCGGATTACTTTCAGCAGAATCAGTTACAATTTCATCATTATTTTTAGAGCTATTTTCGTCCATTTTTAATAATTAAAACTTCCTCTTTATCGTCGCTAAACTAATAAGAATTAGAGAGAATTAGGCTTTATAAAGGTTGTGGTTTTTTAGCATTTTCCATCGCTTTTTTAATCTCATCTTGAGCAGATTTTTCTCGTTCTTCCCGTTCCTGTAACATTTCCACTTCTTCTGCTTCTTTCTCTACTCCCTCGGCTTCTTCTAATACCTCTTTGGGAACTAATTTCAAGAAAGCCATTTTCGCTTCTGCACTGGGTAAATCAAAATATTCAAAGAATTTTTTAGTTAACTTGACTTTATAGGTTCTTCCAAAACGTTCTTTTTCAATAAAACCTTGTTCAACTAACTCCCGCATATGTTCATACGCTCCACTACCCCTTAGTTTAACAACATCAGACTGCACAATTGGATACTTCCAAGCTACTACTGCCAAAGTCTCCATTAACGGCCCTTCTAACTCAGTCGAAGAAACCAGATTACTAACCAAAGGAATAAACTCATCCTTGACGGTTAATTTCCAACCCTCTGCTCTTTTTTCAATCCTTAACGCATTGTCATTATTTTCATAATCTTTAACCAAATCCTGCACGGTTTGATTTGTTTCTTTTAAATTAAGAACACATAACACTGCTAATCTCTCCGTAGAAATCTCTTTACCTACCGCAAAAAGTACCGCTTCAACTCTTTTTTTTTGCTCTACTTTACTCATTTTCCTTTTAAAGAATATTTCCCTTCTTTTAAATCTATTTCTCCTTTATCGATCATCTGATCCAAGAAATCTTCCAATTTATCTTTCGTTAATCCGGTTAAACCGCTTAATTGTGGTGAAGTCAACTCTCCCTTACTCAGTAAAACCGTAACGTAATTTTTCAATAAGCCACCCATATTTTTCTTCATGAATTCATTCTCCGCCCGCAATTGTTTCGCTACTAAATCAATCTGATGTAATCTCGCTTGTAAATCATTTAAGAAATTAGAAAAATCGCCGCTAGTAAAAGGCATCTTTGCTGGCTCAAGTACTTCCACAATCGAAGGCATATAATTAAAACAAAATCCGACGATGTTTTGTATTTTATCTGTTTTTATTTCCAACTCCGCAAAAGTAGCCCATAACCCTTCTTCATCGTGTTTCTTAATTTCAGCAAACTCTTCACTAATTATTTGATAATCTTTATCTTTTTTGATATTAGAAATGTACTCTTTAATTGACTTCTCGACATGCTCTTGTGGCTTACCAACAACCTCCAGTACCACTCTAAAAACAATCTCTCCTTCCATACATCTCAGAATTGTAAGGGGTTTTTAAGTGTTTTGGAAAACTAAATTATCATAACCCTCTCACTTCTTCCATAACACCACAATCATCAATAAAATAAAAGTAACTACAAGAATATAAGGAATCAACTCCCGCGCTTTCTCTGAACTTGATTCATAAACAACCACGCCACCAGTTAAACTGCTCCCCATTCTGCTTTTAGAAGACAAAGGTGAACTAAGCTCCAATCCCCCCTCTTCACTAGCTAAAGAAACAACTTGCTCTTCTTTCTTAACCTCTTCCTCAACTTCAACAAAAATACTCTCCGTCATTTCCTTATCCGTTTTCTGACCATCTTTATTCAATTTCACTTTTAATTTATACTCACCTTCTTCCATCTCAAGATCAGCTTTCATTAACAACTCAACAATCTTAATTTCATTTTCCCTTAACTTAATCTGTTGTAGATTACTTTCCCGCTCACCATCTTGACAAGAATAACATTTACTTCCACGATAGAGATAACTCCAGATATTATAATCATGCTCTTTAGCATCACCAACTAACTGTACTTTAACCTTAAACAACTCTTCTGGAAAAACTGAACTAGGTAGCTCAACAATCTCATATGCATTCGCTTTCACTTCCTTCTCTACAGCTTTCTCAATCTCTTTTAAGTAATCCAAATAATCTTTGCAAACTTCTTCATCAACATCAACCACTTCTAATTCTTTCTCCGCTCTTAAGTCAAACGCTTCCAAAACTAAAGTTGCCTGACCATCCTCAACTTTTTGATTACAGTTAGGAATCAATTGAATTGGTAAAGTCAAAGTATAATCTTTGTATTCATCATAAAGACTAAATTTAGTTGTTGTACTAATTTTCTCACCACCTTTTTCAAGATAAAGCTGCACCGAATACTTACTTTCTGAACCTTTGTAAATTTTTATCTCCGCTCTAAACTGATCTCCCCATTCTACTTCTTCATCATTTCCCAAATATAAAGATTCAATTGACAAAGAAGAATCTAGTTCTTTATACTGAGGATTAATTGCAATTAATTTAGTTACTTGATTATCATTTAATTCCTGATCACTACAACTCAATCCCTCTAACAAAAAACTAATCTGATAAATCCCCTCTTCTAAATTAGGAGTATATCCTTTCGTACGTTCTGTAGTCACAACAGTATCCGTCCAAGGGGAATATTCTTTCACTAAACCTCCAAAAACATCTTCAATTTTTCCTTTAACAGAAATCTCTTCTGCCTCTCCATACTCACGCTGAACTGTAACATTAAACTCTAAATCTTCTCCCTGAAAAATTGAATTGCTCATCTCTAACTCCAATTTCCAATCGCAACCAGCCGTATAAACATTCTCCTCTCCCGGAGTAGGAGCAACTTTAAACCAACCACCCGAAAATTTACCCCAACTCGTCCCTTCCACTGCATCAGAAAAACTGACCTCATCAATTAACACACTCTCCACAACAGGATAACCATTATACAACCTAACTTCATCTTCCAAATTATTATTCAATTCAAAGTCTCCATCCGAATCACGATAAACAACCGTATAACAACCAACACATAACTCCAGATTTTCAACATTTACTGAAGTAACCCTCAGCTCATGATCATCATAATTATCGTACAATACCAACCCTCCTAAATAAACAACATTCTCACCAGAATTATACAACTCCACCCACTCGCCCAAAGGCTTAGCGAGATCATCATTGTCTAAAGGGTCAGGCATAAATTCCGTGATTTCTAACGCCGAATAATCATAACTAAAATCATAAACACTATTCTCTCGCCCTGGAGTTCCCCCCTCAAGCAAACTTTCCTTCCACTCACCATCTTTATTTTTTTCTAAAGTCTTGCCATTACCATCAGCTCCCCATTCAGCAAGATAATTAACTGAATCAATCACAGAATTATTCGTATCAAACAAAGTTATTTCGTCGCCATCATTACCTAGCCCATTGCCAATTGTTGCTCCAGCAGAATAAATTGAAGCATTAAAGTTAGTATTGTTAAATCCTTCTTCAACAATTAAAGCATAATTAGAATTAATATAGTTAATTTCGATTAGAATGTCATTAGAACTTTCATCGGCGATAATAAAACCGCTTAAATTAAGATAATTTTCAAAATAGATTTCAATAAATTCATTATTATTATCACTTCCTTCCGAATCATACATCAATTCATTAATCTCTATTGCTAGAGAACTAAAACTAAATAAAATTACTATTAACAACACCGATTTAACCCCTAACATAATTCTAGAATATCTTTAAACCTTAAATAGTTTTAGATTCACTATTATACAATACTAAAGAAAGTTTTTAAACACATTTGCTTTATAATGAGGGATGGGTTGGTTATTTGGTAAAAAAAAAGTTCCTAAGGTACCCCTACCGCCAGGGAGATTAGTAGATAAAGATTCTTTAAATTTTCCTAATAAAGTTCCTTCTGAAAAAGTGATTGGACCAGAACATTTCAAAAGTGCAGTTGGTGTGGATAAACCTCTGCCACATTTGAAATCAGAAGCACAAAAGAAAGTTTCTAAACCAATTAAAAAACCAAAATTGCCAGTAATGAGACATGTGGGAGGTCCTTTGTTTGTGAAAGTTGATGTTTATCAACAGATATTAGGAGAATTAGATGGCCTTAAACACGATTTAACTGAATTAGGTCATGCTAATAAAAATTTAGAAAAATCAGAATTTAATGAAGAAGAAAAATTTAAACACCTCCAGAACACTATCAAAGTTGTTCATGATCGTTTGATGGAAAGTGATAAAATAATCTTTAAAGGGTGAGACAAGATGGAAAATATGCCTGTTTTTGTAAAAGTTGATGAATATGAGGATGTGCTTAGTTTAGTACAAACTATTCGAAAGAAAATTGATGACGCTAAAGATACACTTCTTAAGATTAATGATCTTAAGAATGAGGAAGATCATCAATTAGAGATGTGGCAAAACACATTAGCTGAAGTAGAGAAAAAAGTTGATTTTATTGATCATTCGTTGAGTGAGCCAGAACATTTTTGAAAATGACCAAGCATAAGACTGCGCATCGAAAGAGAACCCATAAATATACCCCTAGGCATCATACCTCTAAACCTAAAGAAAAAGAGCCAAATTATATGGTACAGATTAATGAACCTAATGTTTTAAGAAAAGATATCTTAGAAGGATTAAAAGAAACTATCATTTTTATGCAAGGTTATGCTGAATTTAAAACCATTCAAATAGAAAAAGTTGATCTTTACGGTTTTTTAAAAGATCAAATTAAAGAATTGCAAGGACTAGTTAATAATCTTAAAAAATATTTACCACAAGGTAA
The DNA here is from genome assembly GCA_018812355.1 of Nanobdellota archaeon. Lineage (GTDB taxonomy): Archaea > Nanobdellota > Nanobdellia > Woesearchaeales > GW2011-AR9 > JAHJDQ01. Next base: position 24,760 of record JAHJDQ010000122.1, read on the forward strand.
ATTAGAACTCGTCGTGCCAGGAGAAAAGAAACGATTAATAAATCCAGTGGCTAAAACAGTGAACCACGTCCCACCCTCAACAAGGACGGATCACCCAACATCTGTAGCAAGTGAATTAGATGAACTGGAAATATCGTTAAAAGATATTGAAAGTCAGCTGCAAACACTGAATTAATTTTCTTTTTTACAATAATTTTATAAAACAATTCGAGTATTTTCTATGATATGTGCGCGTGCCGGAGTGGTCAAACTCTTGATGAGGACTAAACGGACTGGACTCAAAATCCAGTGACTTAGTGTCTACGCAGGTTCGAGCCCTGCCGCGCACATTTCTTTTTTGCATTCACGTAGTTGAGGGTTGATAAGGGCAGACTGCCCTTATGCGCGGTGCTTACGCAGGTTCGAGTGACATTAAATCACGTTAGGGATTTATGGCCGAATACCCTGCTACCCACATTTTTTTTTAATTTGTAGGTATCTTTTTAAACCAAAACGAAATAACTAACCCATGCCCATAGAAATATGTACAATTAGCGGTTATTCTGTTACTGGAGGAAATTCTACTGCAATTAAAATCGATGACGAAGTTGTTATTCTCGATATGGGCCTACATATGGAAAATTATATCCGTTATACTGAAAACGAAGATATTCGTAAACTTACTTATCCAGAATTGCTAAAAGTTAAAGCTGTTCCTGATTACAAATTAATCAAAGATTGGCGTAAGAATGTTATTGGGATCATACCCAGCCACGGCCATCTTGATCATATCGGCGCAATCCCTTTCTCCGCCGATTTATTTCCTAATGCTCCAGTTATCTGTACGCCTTATACTGCCGAAGTATTAAGAAGTATTTTCCAAGATGAACGAATTAAAATACCTAATCAACTGATTCCACTTAACCTTAACTCAATCTACAAACTCTCGGAAAAGATACAAGTAGAGTTAGTTAACGTTACCCATTCCATTCCGCACGCTTCTTTAATTGTTTTACATACTCCCTATGGAAAAATTGTTTACGCTAATGATTATAAGTTTGATCGACAACCCACCTTAGGCAAGAAACCTAATTTTGAAAGATTAAAACAAATTGGCGAAGAAGGTGTTTTATTATTAATTGTGGAATCACTCTATGCTCATGAAGACCGGAAAATGCCTTCCGAATCCGTGGCTAAACAAATGTTAAAAGATGTTATGTTAGGAGTACATGCTGACGGAAAAGCAATGTTTGTGACAACTTTTTCTTCCCACCTTGCTAGACTCAAAAGTATCGTTGAACTTGGTAAAAAACTAAACCGTGAGATTATTTTTATTGGAAGATCACTTTCTAAGTACGTTACCGCTGGACAAAGAATTGATTTAATTAATTTTGAAAACGATGTTAAGATCTTCAAACACCGTGATAAAGTTGAAAAAATTCTTAACAAAATAATGCGCGAAGGAAAAGAAAAATACTTGATTGTTTGTACCGGCCATCAAGGCGAACCTAAAGCGGTTCTATCCCGTTTATCAAGAAAAGAACTTCCTTTTAAATTTAATAATGGTGATGTCGTTATCTTCAGCTGCTCCGTCATTCCGGTTGAACTAAACAAAGACAACCGTGACAAATTAGAAAAACAATTAAGAAGCCACGGAGTAAGAATTTTTCGCGATATTCATGTTTCTGGTCACGCCGCCCGCGAAGACCATCGTGACTTGATCGAATTGATCAAACCGAAACATATCCTCCCCTCTCACGGAGGAAAAGAAAAAGCCGCTGCCATGGTCAACTTAGCTCAAGAAATGGGCTTCCACCAAGGTAAAACTGTCCATGTGATGAGTAATGGAAAAAGACTAACCTTAAAGTAGACTAGACAACAACAAATTTTATAAAGAAATCTTTCTCTGAACAATTCGAGGGTGTTAAATAATGAAATTAGTTTTAGCTGAGCCAAAATACTTTAAAGATAGTATTGGAATTATTTCTGAACTAGTCAGTGAAGTTAAATTTAAAGCTAGCCCAGATGGTCTGGAATTGGTAGCGATGGATCCAGCTAATGTCGCAATGGTCATTTTTAAGCTTCTCAGTAGTTGTTTTACCCAATATGAAATTAAAGAAGCAGAAGAAATCGCTATTAATTTAAGTAATCTCAAACAAATTTTAAGACGAGCTAAAAGTGAAGATACCCTTTCTTTAGAAACCACTGATGATGGAAAATTAAAGATTCAATTAAAAAGTAATACTACCCGCTCATTTTCTATTCCCACTTTGGAATTAGATGACAAGGAACAAAGAGTACCAGAATTAACTTTTCCTTTAGCTATTCACACTAAATCTAGTATTTTGGCGGAAGCAATTGAAGATGTTTCTGTTGTCGCTGAATCTGTAACTTTTTTAGGCGAGAAAGAACAACTTTCTGTTAAGGCTGAGGGAGATTTATCTAAAGCTTTCATTGAAATTAAGCCCGATGATCAAACCGCCATCAATACCGAAAGTACTGATAAACATAAAGCCAAATATTCATTAGAATACTTAAAAAAGATGATTGCCGGTGGAAAATTGAGTGATCAAGTTTCTCTCTATTTCAATACAGATTATCCACTGAAATTAGAGTATAAAGTCACTGATCGACTTCTCTTAAGCTTTATTCTTGCTCCGAGAGTAGATAATGATTGATTGGAATGATCGAAATAATAATAAAATTACTAACAGTTTAAACACCTAATTTTTTTCTTTTATAGTATATCAAAAAGACAATAAGATACACTTCCGCAGTAATTATTCCGATAAAATATTTGAATATTAATGGAGGTTGATCTATTAGATAGGCATAAGTTAACGCAACAACATTAGCAATAAGATAAGTTACAAACAATAGTAAACTTACTCCTTTGATATCTTTTAATTTTATGGTCTTAGTAATTTGCGGAATTAGCATTACTGAAAACAAAATAGTCGCTACCCATCCTAAGATTGATGTTAAATCCATAATTAGCAGTAATCTGGTATTCTTTTTTTAAGAAAGTAGAAACTACGTTCCACAAATAAACAATTTTGAAACAATCTTTATAAAAGAAGCTTCTAAATTACCCCTATGAACTGCATCCTCTTAAGATACGGAGAAATTGGACTAAAAAGTAAAAACACAAGGATTCGTTTTGAGAAATTGTACACCAAAGCAATTAAAGAAGCACTAAACAGAAACGGAATTAAGAACACAACTATCAAAAATTTGGGCGGACGTTTTGTCATTAACACTAAAGAAAATATTATTAACATTCTCAATAAAGTTCCCGGCATTCAAAGTATCTCTCCAGCAACTCATTTTTCTTTTAAAGACAAAACAAACCTCTTAAAAAAAATTAAAAAACTCGCCTCAGAAAAAGTTAAAGGAAAAACCTTTGCTGTAAGAATTAAAAGGATTGGTCAGCACAACTTTACTTCTTATCAATTGGAAAAAGAAGCTGGCTCTGAACTATATGCTGCCAGTAACGGAGTTAACTTAACCAATCCCGAAATAACGATCAACTTAGAGATCCGAGATAAAGAAGCCTATTTATTCACAGAAACAATCGACTGTTTAGGTGGTCTTCCTCCCACTAGTTCAGGAAAAATCCTAACTTTATTCTCAGGCGGGATTGATAGTCCTGTTGCTGCCTATCAGATGCTTAAACGTGGTTGTGCAGTTGATTTTTTATTCATCAACCTCATTGAAGAAAAATCATTTAATGATGTTGCTAAGATTTACAATTATTTAATTTCTCAATATGCTTATAATTACCAACCTAAATTTTATTTAATTGATGGCCAGGAAATTGTTAAGGAAATAAAAGATAAAGTTTCTAGTAATTTAAGACAAATTGCTTTGAAAATTGTTTTTTATCAAATCGGTGAAAAATTTAGCGATATTTTAGCAACAGGAGAAGCTATCTCCCAAAAATCTAGCCAAACTCTCCCCAGTTTAAAAGTAATCTCTTCCCAAACTAACGCTTTAGTGATCAGACCTTTAATTGGCATGGATAAATTAGATATTACAAAAATTTCCCGAGAGATTGGAACTCTCGCTAGTTCCGAAAAAATCAAAGAACTTTGTAATCTGGCTGATGGTTCTGTTAAAACCGCTCCTAAAGAAAGTGATTTAGCAAAAATTCCTTCTTTTACACAATTAATTGATCAAGCAGTCAAAGAAGTACATATTTACGAAGGTATTATTGAAACTGAAGATGAAGTTTTACCAAAATTAAACAATCCCTTGGTGGTCGATATTAGGCCGAATAAAGAAAAAATCAAGAATACAAAAATAAAAATTCCCTATCCAGAAATCATGGCTCATCTTGATCAATTCAAAAAAAGTAAACAATACCTAATTATCTGTGATTTTGGTGTGCAGAGCGATAATCTTGCTTTTGCCTTAAGAAGAAAAGGCATTAAAGCTATTGGAATCAGCTTAAAACATTATTTAAAGCTTCAATAAACCATAACAGTTATAAATAAGTAGATTAAAATTCTGAGAATGTCTAAAAACTATCAACCTACTCCACTTGATGCCACTGTTGTCATGCTTTCTGCTCTAGAACCAAAGACTAGAGTAACCAATTTGGGTCCACAAATGCAATTTATTATTCTTAAAGAAATTGTCGGTGCTAATATTTCTACACCAGTTTCCGAGTTTTTTAAGATCAGAAAACCTTGTTTAGAATGTCCCGAAGGAACTTCTTATGATCTTGCTGACGAAAATAATGATCACAACTTAGTTAAGTCAGTTTATCAGTCTCAAGGCAATCAAAATTTGGGTGGTGTTCTCCATCAAGCCTTAACTGAATTAAGATCAAAAGGAGTATTACAAGTTAGAGGGGCGGAATTAGATGTTGATGTTATCAAACCAGGGATCAGAAAAAGAGCGGGAGAATTGGAAAAAATAGTTCCTTCCGAAACTTGCCAATACCTAACTAAATTGGGCCGCGAGATAAAATATTAACTACCATTCTTAATCACAGATGATTTATATTTCTCATGCTGATAAGACTGCATTCTTTTAATCTCTGGCTGCAAACCTCTTTTAGTTAACCCTGTTCTTAACTCATCTTCTTTAATTGAATGATCATAACCTAGACAAACCACCGCTGGTTGTTTCTCAATGATAACTTTAAAGAAATCTTCTTCATTTCCTAAGACTGCTTCATCAACAATCTTAATATTTTTTACTAATTCCAATCGTTCATCTTCTGAAAATAAAACTTTTTTCTTTAAATTACAATCCCTCGCAACCACCACAATTAAATAATCCCCAAATTCTTTCGCTTGCTGAAAATAATTTAAATGACCTAAATGTAAAACATCAAACGTCCCAAAACAAATTACTTTTCTTTGAAAAATCTTTGATTTTTCTAACCCTTTCTCATTATCGATCGAAAGCTTCATTCTAACCTAGCCTTCTTAACAATCAATCTCGCCGTACACTCATTCTCTTCTTTAATTTCAAACTCTTCAATCACTAACTTCTTCTTAAACAGAGGACAATCCATAACTAACGACTCAAACTCGCCACCTTCTCCCGCAATATTCAATCCCATTTTCTTATTTAATTCTTTTAATTTTTCTAAATCATTTCCAGTAATAACTTTATTCAACCAACTTTTATCCAAACCATCAGCAGCAATACTGACCAAAATAAATTCAAAATTATAATCTAACAATTCTTGCATTTCTTCTTCCTGTTTTTTGTGCCATAACGGAGAAAGACACTCTAAACTTAAATCAGCACAAATCTGTTTTATTCTTGAACTTTGATATTCAGAGAATAAAGCCCCTGTAATCATTCCTGCAAATTCAAACTTTGCCTTAGCAGCCATAATAATTTCTTTTAAATCTATTAATTCTTTTTCTTTCTCTCCTTCCGTACTGCCAATAATATGCGGCAGCTCCATTGCTTCTGCTTGTAATTCTGTTAATTCAATTGCTGGAGTATGAAACATGTAAGAATCAGGATTATCTGATTGCATTGTAATTAAACAAGTAATTTCATGCCCTTGCTGTAACGCTAAATAAATAGCATAAGTACTGTCTTTTCCTCCTGTAAATAAAGCAGCTAATTTCATTCAGATATTTTTGAGGGAACTTTTTATAAATTTATCCGAAATAATCACTTCATGCAAGAGATCTGGCTCAAAAACGATGAACTAATCAGTAAAGAAGAATGGGGTAAACTAATCGACAGTTTAAAACATAAAAAGCTCATCCATAAAAAAGAACAAGCTCAACAAATTCTTAAAGATAAACTAATCAAAGCAGTTAAACAACGAATTCCACAAGAAAAATTCGGTCTGTTCTTTTCTGGAGGGGTGGATAGTTCTTTCATCGCCGCCATTTTCAAATTAATGAATAAAGAGTTTGTTTGTTATACTGTCGGCTTTCAAGATGAAACCAAAGAACCAGAAGATGTTACCGAAGCAAAAAAAGTTGCCAAAAAATTAGGGTTAAAAATACAAACAAAAATCTACAACTTAAAAGAAGTAGAAGAAATTATCAAGAAAACAATTAATATTCTCAAACCAAAACAGAAAATTGATGTCGTTTCGATTGGCGTGGGAGCAGTTGTTCTCGCCTGTGCTGAAATGGGGATTACACAAAACATCACTACTTTTTTCTCCGGCCTCGGTAGTGAAGAAATCTTTGCTGGCTATGAACGGCATGATCAGGCTAAGGATATTAACCAAGAATGCTGGCAAGGTTTAAAGTACATGCATGAACGCGATTTAATTCGTGATTATACGATTGCTAAGGAACTTAACATCACTATTAAAACACCTTTCTTAGATAAAGAATTGATTGAATATGCAATGACACTTCCTGGAAATTGGAAAATTGTCAACGACAAAAAAAAAGTCATCTTCAGAGAGATTGCTGAAGAATTCTTGAAAGAATTTGCTTGGCGCAAAAAGAAAGCCGCCCAGTATGGAAGTTGCTTCGATAAAGCCATCTCTAAACTTGCCAGAAAGAATGGTTTCAAATTCAAGAAGGATTATTTGGAAAGTTTGTGATCACCTTAAATGAACTTCTAAAATATCTTGATCGAGTAACTTATGCTTTAACATTAACCTTTGTCCAGGAAACTTCGCACTCTTTCCCCAAACCCGTGCAAATTTAAACCGGGAAGCAAAACTCTTATGCGTTTTATCACAAACATCTTTAATTGTTGAACCGCGATAAATAATCATCGGCTCTTTTAAATCCGCTTCTTTGCTTGGTTCTTTCATATAAACCCTAATAAAATCAAGTTTTTGAAAAATAATTTCTTTCAATTTTTCTAAATTAATTCCTTCTTCTGCAGAAACTGTTAAGTCAGCATTAACTTGTTTCATCACTTCCTTCAGTTTCTTATCGCTTACTAAATCAGATTTACTGACACAAGTAATTGCTGGAAGATACTTCCGATTTAATTCAATACAATCAATAAAATCATCTAAATCAATTTTACTTCTAATCAAGACATCGGCATTATTTATTTTAAATTCTCGCAACACTTTCTGTAACGTTTCATCTTCAATATCAATTTTAACTGTCTTGCCAATTTGAATGCCACCTTTAGACTTTTTCTTAATCCATACTTGTGGTTTTGTTTTATTCAATCTGATCCGTGATTCCCATACTTCCCGAAGAATAGCCGGAGAATGTTCTGGATGCTGGACATCCACTAAAATTAATGCTAAATCAGCATTTTGTAAAACCGCTAAAACTTCTTTTCCTCTTCCTCTTCCTGAAGCCGCTCCCGAAACAATTCCCGGAACGTCTAAAATCTGAATCTTCGCCTGTTTATATTCCATCATTCCCGGAATAACCGAAAGAGTCGTAAAAGCATAAGCCCCAATTTCTGAATCTTGATTGGTTAATTTATTTAATAAAGTAGATTTCCCTGAAGACGGAAAACCTAACAATAATACTGTTCCATCACCAGATCTTCTGACAGTATACCCATACTCTGATCTTCCAGTTTTCTTTTGTGAACGTAATTCTTGTTTCCCTTTAAGCTGGGCAATTTTAGCTTTAACAATCCCAATATGGGCTTGTGTTGCCTTGTTATATTTAGTTTTCTTAATCTCGTCCTGCAACTCTTTGATTTTCTGCTTATAATCAACCATAAGCTTCAATCATCTCTATCCCTATTTAATCTTTACCTATTTTCGCAATATTTATAAAAGCCGAAATTGCTTTCCCATTATGGCCGATTTAACTAACGTTACTGGTGTTGTGGAAACAGCTCAATCGTACTTTTACACTATTGCCTACGGTATCATCATTCTCTTAATTGGTTTTGCTTTAGGTATCCTCGCTAAGAAATTACTCAAGAGAGGACTTAAAGAAATTGAATTAAACAAAATCATGAATAAAGTAGGAGTTTCTTATAATCTTGAGGGAGTAATTAGCTCGATTGTAATGTATTTAATTTATCTCGCCACAATTATCATTTTCTTAGATTATTTTAATATTGGCTCAATCGTATTATACATTATCCTTGGCGCTTTGTTAATGCTACTCATTCTTACTTTTTTAGTTGGATTAAAGGATGTTATTCCGAACTTTGTCGCTTGGCTCTTATTACAAAGAAAAGGCCAAATTAAAGTTGGAAGAAAAGTAGATATCAAAGAAATTTCTGGCGAGGTTGAAAAAATCGGCTTTTTAGAAACAGAAATCAAAACTGAAAGTGGCGATATTTTGTACGTCCCTAATAATTTATTCTTAAAATCAAAATTTAAACTTAAAAAAAACAATTAATCTTTTTTATCCACAAAATGAAACAAAGATTTCATTTGTGCACAAAAGTGATATCCTTCACTTTTTGTGTTTCATTTCTGCCATTACGGTTTTCTGTAATTCTTCCATATTTTTATTAAGACTTTCTTCTTGTTTTTCAAAATTCTTTAAACGTACTTCTGCCGTCTCTTTTTTTTCTTGAAGATCTTTCGTAATTTTCTCGGCAGATTGCGCAATCATAATCTTACCAGTAATTTTGTAAGCTTTATCTGTACTTTTTAAATTTTCTAAAGCAGAATTATATTCGATTAACTGATTTTGAACTTGTTGTTTCTGTAAAAGAATATTCTGTAAATTTTGCTGCACTAATTGTAGTTGTTGAACACTCATCTTGCTTTAATTTTATTTACTGTTCTTCGATCTTTGTAAAGAATTTTTCCGCCACAATAAGGACATCTAATCTTAGTCGTAGTATATTCATCATCAACTTTCTTTCCGCAATCAAAACAGACGTAATACATCTTAGATAGTGTAAGCTTTACCAGCAAACTTAACCTCACATTTGTTACAATGCCAAATTCCCGCAGCAATCCTTTTCACAGCATCTTTATTACAATAAGGACATTTATGTTTACCTCGTTGTAGTATTTCTACCTGAGCTAACTTCTTCTTCGTCCTTCTTCCGTATCTTGCTCCAAATCGTTTTGTAGGCATGTTTAATCTCTCTTAATTATAAAATGGGGCCGCGAGGATTTGAACCCCGGTCCAAAGGTCCCAAACCTTCGATGCTGACCACTACACTACGGCCCCATAGCGTATTTATAAA
>JAHJDQ010000123.1 GCA_018812355.1 Nanobdellota archaeon
TTGGCGATTTAGGCGAAGCCGACCGAATTTTCCTGATAATTCCTGTTAGTTTCTTTTCCCATACGCAGTGTGGGAAAATTTCGTCCGAAAAGTTTTTTCGGGGGCGTTCCATCCAGCGAACACAGTGAGCAATAGAGAACATACATCAAGGGGCACACTCGTTGTTTTACATTGTTAATCTGGGAAATCTTTTTTGCTATTCGCAGGGGTTCGGGGGCGAAGAATTGCAGACTTGTTTTTTAATACTAAGGGGCTAAGTTCTATTTTTTGTTTTTTATTTCTTCTGATGCAACATTCCATAAATGTTCAAAGTGATTTTTATATGTTTCAGCGATAGATTCATTTTTTATCATTACTGCGGTCACAGGAGTTCCCCATGTGACAATAACCACTTTGTTGCCATAAACAAAAGTGTTAGTAGGATTAAATTGTTTTTCTTCCAAAAATCTGTAATTAGTAGTGGGGGCTAGTTCTTCTTCAAATAAAAAAACTCCTAATTTTTTCATTGTAATTACTCTTTCTTTAATATTGTTTTTCCTAAGATCTCTAAAATATTGCTTCATAAAGATAGGAATAGCATCTTGATACTTTTGGTCGTCAATTCCTGTAACAAGAACTTCTTGTTTTGTTTTAATGATGTCTTTAAGGAAATATTTTAATCCCTCTTTTCCTTTAAAGACTTCAACAAAAGTATCTTCTTTAGGAATTTTAGTCATAGCTTCTAATTCTGGCAGAATGGAATTTACTTCTTGTTCTTGAATTTCCAGCTTTCTTTTTTGGTCATCAATGTACTGCGTAATTTTACTAGGATGAGTGGCTTGGAAGTATTTTTTAGCACCTCTATAAATGTGTGTAACTAAGCCCTTATCCATTAATTGTTCTAATTTATCATAAACATGAACCCTGTAAATGCCTGTTTGTTTGCCTATTTCATAAGCTGTAACAGAGCCAGATTTAAGCAGATTTAGGTATATTTTGATCTCATTCTCAGTTAAGCCTATTTTTCGGAGTATTTCTGTGTTCATATTACCTGTTAGGATTAACCCATATTTAAATGTTTCGTACCATATTGGTACGACAAAGATTAATATACTTTCTATGTTACTACTATAATATGACAATATTAAAGAGGTAGACAAAATGGACAATAATAATGTTGCTTATAAAACAAAATCAGCACTAAATCAAGATGGAGAGCAAACAAACAGGTTAATGCTTGTTTTAAGGACTCCTCCATGCGAGTACAACCAATGTACAATGTGTGGTTTTGATAACAATGCTGGTAAAAATATTAGATTGCAGAATATTCAGCGACAGTATCAAAATGGTATTGAAGGCGAGGATTTCTCAGATATAAGAAGAATAGATTTTCCTACAGCGGGTTCATTTTATAATGATAGGGAATTATCTCCAGAATCAAGAAATTACTTGTTTTCTGAAGTAAGTAGGCTTCCAGTTGATTCTGTAATGGTTGAGACCAGAGTTGATTATCTTACTGAAGAAAAGGTTAGGGAATCAAAAAGCTATCTTAGGGAAGATCAAAGCATTGAATTAGCAATCGGACTTGAAAGTGCTGATGATAATGTCAGGAACAAAGTATTGCGTAAAGGTCTGAGTAAGAAAAGTTTTGAACGTTTTGCAGATATTTGTAGGAATACTGATTCACAACTTTTGGCTTATGTATTGATTAAATCTCCTACTTTATCAGAAGCTGAAGCAGTAGAAGATGCTGTTCAAACAGCTGATTATGTTTACAGAATTGCTAACGAAAGAGGAATTAAAGCGAGAGTTGCGTTTAAGCCAATGTTTATTCCTGAAGGAACTGAACTTGAAGAGCAGTATCTTAATGGAGAGTATCAATTACCTAAATTATGGACTACAGTTGAAACTGTAAAAAGAACTGCTGAATTAGCGAGTTATCAGCCAAATTCAATCTTTGTAGGTATGTTTGATGAAGACTTGTCAGGAGACAGATTCTCAAGCAATTGTGACGAATGTAATTCAGAAGTAGTTGAAACCCTAAAGCGATTCAATGGCACTCAAGATCTTTCTGAATTAGAGAGATTAAGCTGTGAATGTAAACCAGAATGGGAACAATTTTTGGGGGTGAGAATATGTACTCAGGAATAATCCCGCCATTAGTAACTCCAATAGATCATAATGGAAATGTTTGTGAGCAGAGTGTAAAGAATCTTGTTGATTTTGTTAGACCATACTCTACTGCGTTAATGCCAACACTAAGTTCAGGAGAAGGTTGGGCTTTGAATAATCAACAATGGGAAGACATGATCAAGTTTACAATCAAACATTCTTCAGGTTTGCCTGTTTTAGCAGGAGTGGAGTATAAAACAACTGAAGAAGTTGTAGAAAAAGCTAGAAAAGCGCAGAGATTAAGTGTTGATGCTATTGTAGTGACTACTCCATTTGAAAAAGACATCTCTCAGGATGAAATCTATCAACACTTTGAACAAATAAAAAAAGTTGGCGTTCCTGTATTTATCTATAATGAAGAAGCAATCTCAGGAAATTCAATAGAATCTGAAACAATTGAAAGAATTTGTAGATTAGGAAATATTGTAGGAATAAAAGAAGCGAGTGGTTCTGCTGATTTTACTAAGAGATTGGTAGATTCAGGATTGGAAATTCCTGTATTTCAAGGATGGGAACATCTTTGTTATCAATCTGAGGGAGTTGAGGGATATATTGTACCATTGGCTAATCTTGAGCCAAGAGTATGTTTAGAGATGCTAAGGAATCCTACTGCAGAAAAGCAGAATGAAATTGATTCTCTTTGTAAGAGGTACAATATTCTAGGAGAAGATTGGTATGTTTTTCTAAAGAAAGAACTGAAACAAAGAGGAACAATAACAACAGAAAGGGCGATTTAAATGATAGATAAACTTAGAGAGAATAATTGTAATGAATTACATATTCAATATGATGCAGACTCAGGTTATACTTTTGTTATTGCTCTTAATACAATCTATCATGACAGAGGCAATGGCGGAACTAGAATGAAACATTATTCTTCTGTTGAAGAAGGAATAGAAGATGCTTTAAGATTAGCAAATGCTATGACCAAAAAGTGTGTTGTGATTGGTGATGAAGATAATGGTGGTTATAGTGGAGCAAAAGGAGTAATTATTGGAGATCCTGTAACACAAAAAACTCCTGAAATGCTTAGAAGTTATGGAAGATTTGTTCAATCTCTTAATGGCAGATTTCAAACAGGTTGTGATATGAATATTTCTCCAAGTGATTTAGAACATATGGCAGAAGAAACCCAATATGTTGATGGGCTTCCATCTACTGGCATAGGCGATGGTGGAGAAGCTACTGCTTATGGGGTAATTGTTGCTATGAAAACGCTTTGTGAACAGAAGTATGGAAGTGATAGTTTGAAAGATAGAGTTGTTGCTGTTCAAGGTGTTGGAAGTGTTGGATCAGATTTGGTCAGAAGATTGACTGAAGAAGGAGCAGAAGTTATTGTAACTGATGTTGATTCTGATAGATTGAAATATGTGGCTGATAAATATGGAGTAAAAAGTGCAAGTCCTGAAGAGATTTATTCAGTAAAATGTGATATCTTTTCACCTAATGCTTGTGGAAATGTTTTGACAGCAGAAAACATAGGAGAATTGAATTGTGATTTAGTTATAGGAGCTGCTAATAATCCTCTATCAGAGGGTTTAGAATCTGTTAAGCAAATGCAAGAAAGAGGAATTGTTTTTGCACCTGATTATGTAGTTAATATTGGAGCACAAGTTTTAGCAATTTGTGAGGTAGAAGGAAAAAGCTTTGACCATGCTTATAGTAGAATCCAAGAAATTATACAAAGAAGACTTCACCAAGTTAGTTTACAGGATGAAACAATGTATGAAGTTGCTGAAAGATTAGTACATCAAGAAATGTTAAGAACTTAGCCCCCGAAAAAATTGAAACTAATGACTTCTAACTGCGGTTCTTGTGATGACGAAGTACGAAAAGAAATTCAAGCATTCAATGGACACCAAGATGTAAGTCGTCTTAGACAGCTCTATCATGAATGTAAAGATGAATAGGAACAGGAAGTTAATACTAATGAGTAATTTAAAAGAAAAACATATAAACTAGTTTAATTTAATTGAGTATAAAGAGGTGCTTAAAAATGACAAAAGAAAAAAAACTTTGTTATTTATATGATTATAAAGACAAAACCATAGAGATTACAGTCATTAAACAAACTGGAACTTGTCATGCAGGTCATAAAAAAGGAGATAAATTCTATTGTACAGACCATAAGACTCCAGAAGGACTATGTGGTTGGGCGTTTGCATCTATATTTCCATACATTGCAGGAATTGCCCATGGAGTAAAATATCCTTGGGAGGTTGACAAAAAGAAATGTAAAGCAACAGGATGCTGTAGTGATCCAATAAATCCCGTAGTTTTTGAAATAAAAGTTAAGGGGAAAAATGGAAAATAAACTTACTGGAATTATTCCACCACTAGTAACGCCTGTAGATGTAGAAGGGAATGTATGTGAAAAAAGTGTTAAAAGTTTAATTGATTTCGTTAGTACTTTTTCATCTGCCCTAATGCCAACATTAAGTTCTGGTGAAGGATGGGCACTATCAAAAAAACAATTTTCAGATATGATTAAATTTACAGTTAAGTATTCACAAAATCTTCCTGTCTTTGTTGGTGTTGAATTCAAAACTACTTCTGAAGTAATCCAATATGGAAAATTAGCTAAAAAGCTGGGAGTTGATGCGATTGTTATTACAACACCATTTAATAAAAATATTTCTCAGGATGATATTTATGAACATTTTTTAAAAGTAAAAAAAGAAGTAAATCTTCCAATTTTTGTATATAATGAAAAAGCAATTTCTGGAAATGAAATTTTATTTTCTACGCTTATAAAAATATACAAACTAGGAGATATAATTGGAATAAAGGAAGCAAGTGGAAATCCGTCTTTCACCATGAAGTTAGTTAAAAATACTTCTATCCCTGTATTTCAAGGGTGGGAGAACTTATGTCTAAAGTCAAAAGGGGTTGATGGATATATTTTGCCTCTTTGTAATCTGGAGCCAGAACTTTGTAAGAAAATGCTGGAGAATCCAACACAGAAACATCAAGATAAAATTATGGAAATTTGTAAACAATATAATCTTTTGAACGAAAAATGGTATGTTTATTTAAAGAAAGAATTAAAAAGAAGAAAAATTATCTTTACTGATAGAATCATAAAAGAGGTATAAATATGGCAAAAGATAACACCCGTAATACTTTGGCTTTTCAGACAACAACACCCATTAACATTAAAGGAAAACTAAGTAAAAGGTTAATGTGTGTTTATCGTACAGTTGGATGTGCATATGGTCAATGTACTATGTGTGATTTTGCACATTATGCTGATCCAAAAATCAAAGAAAGCAATTTAAAGGCACAGCATGAAGAAAGCATCAGTAATTTAAGAAAAGGAAAATATGCCCAGTTTGATCTTTTGACACTTGGAAATTTTTTCAATGATAATGAAATATCTCCAAAAATAAGAAGGTATTTTTTACAAACTTTATCAAAAATTAAAACATTAAAAAGAATACTTATTGAATCACGAAGAGCTTACACAACTGCTGATAAGTTGAAGAAATGTAAAAGTTATCTAAGAGATGATCAGATTTTGGAATTCGCTTTAGGTTATGAATCATCTAACGAGTATATCCGCAATACTATTCTTAAAAAAGCAGTTCCTGAAGAACATCTTGATCAATCTTTAAAGATGTGTAAAGAAGCTGGAGTTGATTTTGTTAGTTACGTCTTAATTAAACCCCACCATCTTTCAGAAGCAGATGGAATTCGTGATTCAGTAGATACTGCGATGCATCTTTTTTCTAAAGGAAATGAATATGGTGTTTATACTAGAATTTGCTTTGAGCCAGTTTTTGTCACCTATGAAACACCAATAGAGGAATACTGGAAGAAAGGTGAATATATTCCTCTGCAATTTTGGAGTACTTCTCAAGTTATGATTAACATTGCAAAAAAACTTAAAGAAACTAATACAGAGGGTAAGTTGTTTATTGGATTGAGTGATGAGAATCTTTCTAGCGAGCGATTCTCTCAAAATTGTGGCGTATGCGATCTCAAAATTAAATCTGAGATTCAAAAATTTAATGGTCACCAAGATATAAAACAGCTTAATAAGTTATATCATTGCTGTAAAGAACATTGGAAAAAAGTTCTTAAGGGTGGTGAGAATATTCATGAATATGTTGATGCCTCAAGTTTCTTAGGAATGCATCATGTTGAAGATAAAGTTAGGATTGCATGTAAGAATTTCTTTGTGAAAAAACTTTCACAAAATGCGACTATTGGAATCAGTCTTGAACAGATGGGTAAATGTACAGATACTATTTGGCATTGTTCAGAGAAAGAACAAAAAGGATATTATCCATTTATGGATAAGCTAAATACGGAATTGAAGGTAGTCCAATCTAATTATAATGAAAAAGACATACAAATTTCTGAAACAAGTAATAAATTAAAGGATCTTAGAATTGTTGATAGACTAAAAGTAGGGATGGTTATGAATAGAGGAGGAAATCTGGTAACGATAAACCCCTATCTTTTAAC
Source organism: Nanobdellota archaeon (assembly GCA_018812355.1). Lineage (GTDB taxonomy): Archaea > Nanobdellota > Nanobdellia > Woesearchaeales > GW2011-AR9 > JAHJDQ01. Next base: position 6,622 of record JAHJDQ010000123.1, read on the forward strand.
GAGAAAAAATCTTCCAATTAAAGAGTTGAAATATGGTAAAGAGTTAAAATTCCCTGGTAAGTTGGAAGATCTCTACAAAAAATCTCTTGCAGTTAGAATTTGTACAAAAGATTAGGTGATTTAAGTGAAAATTGAAGAATATATGAAAAAAAATAAATGTAATGAAATTCATATTAAATACGATGAAAAGTCCGGCTGTAATTTCATTATTGCGATTAATTCTAAATACGCTGATAAAGGTAATGGTGGAACTAGGATGATGGATTATAAAACATTAAAAGAGGGAATTATTGATGCTACAAAATTGATTGATGTGATGACAAAAAAATGCATAATTATTGGTAAAAAGTATAATGGCGGCTATAGTGGAGGGAAAGGTGTAATCGTTGGAAATCCTAAAACACAAAAAACTCCATCTATGCTAAGGCGTTATGGAGAATTTGTTGAGACAATGAATGGAAGAATTCAAACAGGCACAGATATGAATATTAATTTAAAGGATATTGAATATATGGCAGAAACATCACGTTATATAGATGGATTGGCCTCGGGTCTTGGAGATACTGCAATCCCAACTGCATATGGCATCTTATTGGCAATGAAAGTCATGTGTGAGCATCGTTATGGTTCTGATTCTCTAAAGGGGAAAGTGGTTGCAATACAAGGGACAGGTAGTGTTGGTGAAAATTTAATTCAGTATTTAATTAAAGAAAATGCTCAGATTATTGTAACAGATGTTAATTCTAGGAAATTAGCTGAAATTTCTAAGAAGTATAAAATTAAATCAGTAATACCATCTAAAATATATAACGTTTCCTGTGACCTATTCTCACCAAATGCATGTGGTGGGGTTTTGACATCAACAAACATTAGGAAACTCAAATGTGACATGATTATTGGTGCTGCAAATAATCCATTACCTAAAGGATTGGAAACTGTTAAAATTATAAAAAGAAAAAACATCATTTATGTTCCAGATTATGTGATTAATATAGGTGGAGTTTTCTTGTCAATGTGTGAAGTACAAGGTAAAAGCTTTGATTATGTTATTGAAAAGTTAGATGAAATTATTCCTACTAGACTTAGACAGATTATTAGAGAAGCGAAGAAAAATGAAACTTTATATGAATCTGCTGAGAGAATTGTAAATAAAGAACTTTAGAACTTAGCCCCCAATTTAGTTTAGTTAGTTGCCCCCGACTTTTTAGTTTTACTTCTAGATTTCCCCGATTTATCAAGTTAAAGAATAGAGTGCGTAGCACCATCAAGAGTGTGCCCCATTATCATCTTAGCCCCCGAAAAAATTGAAACTAACATCGCAACTATGCGAAGTTTCCCGAAGGGAAATTTGGATGGAGTGGAAGGAGCTACGAAGTGGCGACTGGAACGTAATCGCATAGTTGCTGTTAAATCCTGCCGACTACGAGCGAAGCGGAGTGGGAGGTACAAGGAGCGAAGCGACGTAGAGTATTTTAATCACCGTAAATCGCATAGACACCGTAGTTTTCGCTAACATAATAAGTATTAATTCTCTGCAAAGCAGACTATAATTTAGGGGGAGTTCTTGAGCCGAAGGCTCTTTTAGTTTAGTACATCAAGGGGGAGTTCCTATTTTTTTAGAAATATATTTTAGTTACCTGCCACCAAAATATATGTTTTTTATTCTTTTATCTTTAAGAATTTCTTTTCCACCATGAAGTGCAATTTTCCCGTCTTCTAGAATATAAGTCCTATCTGCTATTTCAACAGCTTGTTTTGCATTTTGCTCTACAATAATTATTGATACACCCTCTTTTTTTATTTCTTTAATTTTTTCAAATACTTCTTTCATTGCTTTCGGACTTAATCCTAAAGAGGGCTCATCTAGTAATAATAATTGAGGATTTTGAATCAATGCCCTACCAATAGCCAGCATTTGTTGTTGTCCACCAGATAAA